>CAYZHY010000104.1:0-13055 GCA_964477525.1 uncultured Geitlerinema sp.
CGTTGGCGACCTGGAGGCGTTCAAAAGCAAATTATCGAACCAGAATACCTGGAAGAAGGGTCTTTTCGCGTCGTTCCCATCGCCAACTTCAGCCAAAACAATCAGGGATTGCTAGCATTTGGAACTGGTTTGATTGATTTGCTACGTAAATTTCGCCCTCATATTTTGCAAGCAGAACAAGGGGTAAAATCGCTAGCTTATGCCGAATTAATTACTTTAAATCGCCTTTTAAACTTGCAGGCAAAAAATGTATTTTTCACCTGGTGGAATTTACCTTACCAGCTACGATGGCCGGTAACCGCTTTAGAAGCTTACAACCTGCGCCACAGCGATGGAATTATTGCCGGCAATCAAGACGGTGCCGATATTTTACGCCAGCGAGGGTATCAAGGTCCAATTGCTGTTATGCCACAACTTGGCGTTGACGAACAGATTTTTCAGCCACAACCGCAAACCGAACTAGCGCTCGCGCTTGGAATTACATCAGATGATTTTATCATTGGCTTCGTGGGTCGTTTTGTTCCTGAAAAAGGACTCATGACTTTAGCCAAAGCCTTAGCTGGATTGCGCGAATATCCCTGGAAATGGCTGTTAGTCGGTCGGGGAGAACAGAAAGAACAACTGCAAAATTGGGCCGCAGACAACCAACTCAGCGATCGCTTGATTTGGGTAGAAAGCGTTCCCCACGACCAAGTTCCCCGCTACATGAACGTAATTAACGCCTTGGTGTTGCCATCAGAAACTACCTACGAATTTCAAACTTTAACCTCAGCCGGTTGGAAAGAACAATTCGGTCACGTTTTAATAGAAGCTATGGCTTGCAAAGTACCCATTATCGGTTCCGATTGCGGGGAAATTCCCCACGCCGTTGGCGAGGCAGGATTAATTTTTCCAGAACAGAATGTTTCTGCTTTGCAAAATTGCTTGCAAAGACTTTTTGAGGAACCACAACTAGCACAAAATTTAGCTCAAAAAGGATACGAACGCGCTATGACTCAATATACCAATCACGCGCTCGCCAAAAGAACGTTAGCGTTTTACAGAACATTGGTTTAATTTTCTCGAATCGGGAAGAATTTATATAAAAAAGAGGGAAAAGGCGATCGCCTCTTCCCTCAGAGAACAAACATGGTGGCAAAAACCATTATTTGTTATTTAAGAATGTGTTTTTTTCGAGTGGAAACGAATGCCTAAAAAGATGTCGTAAAGGAAACTCCAAAAACTTTTTCCTTCCAACAACCCCAACGATTGGGTGCAACCTTTTTTATCCAGTAAAGGTTTGGTGGCGTAGTATGCCGGTTGGTATTGATACCAGGGAATCGAAGGCCAGAGGTGATGGATGAGGTGGTAATTTTGTCCCAAAATTAAAATATTGAGCATCCAGCTGGGATAGACCCGTGCATTTTTCCAGCGATCGCGTTCTTGAAACGGTCGGTGGGGCAAATAATCAAAAAACAACCCCAACGCCAATCCCACCACCAAAGCTGGCGTAAACCAATAATTTAAAATAAACCCCAAAAAACCAAAATGGATGCTTGCCACCACCACGCTGACCAAAAACAGGCGGCTCAAAAACCACTCCCATAGTTCGTACTTGCGCCACAAACGGCGTTTAAAGAAAAATACTTCGTGGTAGAAAAAACGTACAGCAATCATCCACAGGGGACCGCCTGTAGATACAAAATGATCGGGATCGTTTTTGGGATCGTTAACATGAGCGTGATGCTGCAAGTGAACCCTCGTGAAGACTGGAAACACAAACCCCAACATCAAAGCACTGCTGTGTCCCAAAATGGCATTTAAAAATCGGCGTTTGTGGGCCGAATTGTGAGAAGCATCGTGAATTACAGTACCTGCCATGTGTAATGCCAACACGTTGAGACCAAAACAGCACCAACCGGGTAAACCTCCCCACCAATAGCCAATGGTAGAACTTGCCACCAAAGCCACGGCCGTTAGAAACAAAAGTAGAGTGGGGTTCCAATCACTTGCTGGTGGTCCCAGAAATTCCTTTGGTACTGTCAGTGGCTCCATCGCCTCCGACATGTTTTTCTTTGCTCCTTGCATTTACGATATACGATAAACGTATTTATCCTATTCAATAGCTACCCCATTTCGGAAAATAGGGGCCGACCTTTTGGTACTATACGACACAAAAGTCAAACAAGTGAACTTTTCTTAAAAGAATACCCCCCGCCTATATTAAGCTATCCAGCGATCGCCCTTGGATAAAAATCGATGGGCAACACCTATGCCAAACGCTATGACACCTCGCCTCAGCCTAAGGTAATGCCAAGCACCACTTGTGCTGAGCCCTGTCAAAGCATTGTCGAAGCATAGGTGGCATCAAGCTATTTTAAGAAATTTTGCAGATTTTTTCCAAGACCCCCCAAAAAAACAGTCCAATTCGAGAAGCTAGGGAAGATAATTTCCCACAATCGACTCCCATCTTTCGTGACTCCCATTCGTAGTTTTTCCAAGTTGTATGGTATAAATAGGGTCGCGGAACGCAAGCACAACCGGCTCCATACCTATCCATACCCAAAACTTGTGGTGAGCGAAGCCGAACCACCAGCAATAGCTACAGAACCTACCTACTCGAACGACCGTTGATGCATTTTTCAAATACTTTATCGAGAACCAAAATCGTCGCTACCATCGGACCAGCGAGCTGCCAACCGGACATCCTACGCCAAATCATTCAGGCAGGAGCGACCACGCTGCGTCTGAACTTTTCCCACGGAACCCACGCCGACCACCAACGACACATTCGCTTAATCCGTCAAACCGCCTTCGAACTCAACCAACCCGTTGGTATCCTCCAAGATCTGCAAGGTCCCAAAATCCGTTTGGGTCAATTTGAAAATGGTTCCATTATTCTGAAAAAAGGCGATCGCTTCACCCTCACCTCCAAAACTGTCACCGGCAACTCAGAAATCGCCTCCGTCACCTACGAACCTCTCGCCGACGAAGTTCCCGAAGGTGCCACCATTCTTCTCGACGACGGCAAAGTAGAAATGCAGGTGGAACAAGTCGATCGCACCAACCGTTCCCTGCATTGTCAAGTTATCGCCGGCGGTTCTCTCTCCAACAGCAAAGGCGTTAACTTTCCCGGTGTATATCTCTCCGTCAAGGCTCTTACTGAAAAAGACCGACAAGACCTGCTGTTCGGCTTAGACCAAGGCGTAGACTGGGTGGCTTTGAGTTTCGTTCGGGAACCCCAAGACATCTTAGAAATTAAAGACCTCATTTCCCAAGCCAACAAACGAGTTCCCGTCGTTGCCAAAATCGAAAAACACGAAGCCATCGAACAAATGGATGCCATTTTGCCCCTGTGCGACGGCGTGATGGTGGCACGGGGAGACTTAGGGGTAGAACTACCCGCCGAAGAAGTGCCCCTTTTGCAAAAACGGCTCATTGTCACCGCCAATCGCTTGGGGATTCCCGTGATTACCGCCACTCAAATGCTCGACAGCATGGTTAACAATCCCCGGCCCACCCGCGCGGAAATTTCCGACGTTGCCAACGCCATTTTAGATGGCACCGATGCGGTCATGTTGTCCAACGAAGCTGCGGTCGGTAAATATCCGGTGGAAGCCGTTAAAGTTATGTCTACCATTAGCCGGCGTATCGAACGGGAGCAAATCACCCGCAACGTCAGCAGCGTGCAAGACATTGGACGTTCCATTCCCAACGCTATTTCCCAAGCCGTAGCCAAAATTGCCCACCAACTGGACGCTGCCGCCATTGTTACCCTCACCAAAAGCGGCTCCACAGCTCGCAACGTCTCCAAATTCCGTCCTCCCAAACCCATCCTCGCCGTCACTCCCCACGTTAGCGTGGCGCGACAATTGCAACTGGTATGGGGCGTAACTCCCTTATTGGTATTGGACCTACCTTCCACCGGTCAGACCTTCCAAGCCGCCTTGGGAGTCGCTCAAGAACAAGGTTTGCTTTCAGAAGGAGATTTGGTAGTAATGACCGCCGGTACCTTACAAGGGGTCTCCGGTTCCACTGACCTCATTAAAGTGGAAGTGGTCACCGCTATTTTGGGTCAAGGCATCGGTTTGGGTCAGGGCTCCGTCAGCGGACCCGCACGAGTGGCCCGCAGTTCCAGCGATTTGACCAGCTTCAGCCCTGGAGAAATTTTGGTCGCTTCTTACACCAGTGCCGATTATGTAGAAGCCATTCGCCAAGCCGCTGGCGTTATTACCGAAGATGACAGCATGACCAGCCACGCAGCCGTGATTGGCATGCGTTTGGGCGTTCCCGTCATTTTGGGAGTTAAAGATGCCACCAAAAACATTCGCAACGGTACGATTTTAAGTTTGGACGTACAGCGAGGTTTGGTGTATTCAGGAGCCATTGGTGCTGGTAAAGTGATGGTTTCCTAGCGGCTTGGCTGGATGGCTGTATGGAAAAACTGGTCTCTGCTAGGATCTGTTGCCAGCAGAAACCGCTTCGCTCTCGGTGACTTCTAAATCTTGGAACATCGGTGTGCTGAGGTAACGTTCGCCAAAGCTAGGTTGAATGGCAACAATGAGTTTGTCCCGGTTTTCCGGACGGCGACCTACTTGAATGGCGGCGTGTAAAGCAGCTCCTGAAGAGATCCCCGAAAGCAATCCTTCTTCGGCAGCCAAACGCCTGCCATAAGCCATGGCATCTTCGTCGGAAACGGCTATGTTTTCGTCAATGAGCTTGGTATTCAAAACTTCTGGGACAAATCCAGCCCCAATGCCTTGAATTTTGTGCGGACCTGGCTGACCGCCGGATAGTACCGGACTGTTGGCTGGTTCCACCGCGATCGCTTGAAAGCTAGATTTGCGCGGCTTGATGTAGTTCGCTACCCCAGTAATCGTACCACCAGTACCGACACCAGAAATCAAAATATCCACTTGACCATCGGTATCTTCCCAAATTTCCGGACCGGTGGTTTCTTCGTGGATTTGCGGGTTTGCCGGATTGCGGAATTGCTGCAACATAAATGCGTCCGGCGTATTCTCGGTAATTTCTTGAGCGCGTTCGATCGCTCCTGCCATGGCACGGCTTCCTGGGGTTAGTTCCAGATGGGCACCATAAGCACGCAACATGGAACGACGTTCCTTACTCATGGTATCCGGCATGGTCAAAATCAGCTTATATCCCCGTGCTGCCGCGACCATAGCTAAAGCAATCCCAGTATTGCCGGAGGTGGGTTCTACCAAAACAGTTTTTCCCGGAACGATGGTTCCATTCGCTTCTGCCGCGCGAATCATGCTTACACCAATGCGGTCTTTTACCGATGCCGCCGGATTCATGCCTTCTAATTTAAAAGCAATCCGAGCCAAACATCCTTCCGCCTCGGGAATTCGGTTCAAGTAAACCAAAGGCGTACGACCAACCACTTCTGAGATATTTGCAGCTATATGCATAAGCGTTTTCCAATATATACGTCTTCAGGGGAATATTCCTTGCGGTAAGCGAACTAGTGCTGGACTTGTGAAAGCACTCGAACAACCGCAACAGCTAAATGTAATACATCAAACTTAGTTGGTTGCGCTCATCGCGTCTTTCGCGTAAATCTTGAATGGTGTATTTTTGAAGAACGGCATAGGCGGTTTCGCGAACCTCCTGCCAAATTTCTGCCACAACGGTACCTTCTACCGTTTGAGACTGGCCGTCTTTGCCATGGGCATCACCATCCAATCCCTCAATCGAACAAACCACATCAAATAAAGTAATATGCCAAGGCTCGGTGGCTAGTAGATAGCCACCCTTGGCCCCTCGTTGGCTGCGTACCAAATCGCTACGCCGCAGCGTCGCCAGTAGTTGTTCTAAATAGCGATCGGGGATATTCTGCCCTGCAGCAATTTGACGAATTTGCATGGGTTCCCCATCGTCGTAATGGGCAGCAAGCTCTAGCAGGGCCAGCAAAGCATATTGACTTTTACAGGAAAGTTCCACAGGTCCTACGGCAGAATACAATTTCGATGAACGCTCGTTCAGCTATTTTCCATTATACCCCGGTTTTCCTGTAGGGATTGTAGGTTTTCTTAGAACGAACCGCAACCTATTATTTCGCTTCCATCCAATTCTTTCCTACCTTCGCTTCCACCAAAAGGGGAACCTGCAAACTGACGGCATTTTCCATAATTGACTGAATCTCCGGGCGTAACTGCTCCCACTCCGCCGGTGGCATTTCTAAAATCAGCTCGTCGTGTACCTGTACCAGCAACTGCGACTGATACGGTTGTAACAATTTATGAAGTTCCACCATCGCCTTTTTGATAATATCGGCACTCGACCCCTGAATCGGCGCATTGGCAGCCGCTCGCAATAACTGCGCATCCCCTTGGTCGATTTTTTGATATTGTTGGGGCGTAATTTCATCCACCGGACATCCCTGCAACTCTCGCAAACGTCGGCTGGCAAAGTGAAACGTACGCCGCCGACCCAAAATCGTCTCCACATATCCCTTGGAAATCGCTTCCCGTTTGGTATGCTCTAAAAACCCAAAAACAGCTGGATATTGTTCTTTTAACCGCTCGATGAACTTTTTGCCCTCTTTAAACGAAACCCGGGCTTGCTGGGAAAATCTGGCTGCACCCATGCCATAAATGACCCCGAAGTTGATGGTTTTCCCCAAGCGACGTTCCTCATCTGTGACTTCTTCTTTGTCAAACAATAGCTGTGCGGTCAGGGTATGCACGTCTCGATTGTTCTGATATGCCTCTAACAGTAAAGGTTCTTGACTGAGATGGGCTAAAATCCGCAGTTCGATTTGCGAATAATCAGCCGCCACTAACATCCATTCCTCTTCCGGTATAAAAGCTTGGCGAATTTGTCGGGAAAAAGCCGTACGAATGGGAATGTTTTGCAGGTTGGGTTCCGAAGAAGAAAGCCGTCCTGTGGAAGTTTTGGTTTGGTTGAAATGGGTATAAACTCGCTGGGTATCCGGGTCGACTAGTTCCTGCAAAGCATCAACGTAGGTAGATTTAAGCTTGGCCAAACGGCGATATTCCAAAATGGCATCCACCACGGGATGGTCGCCTTGGAGTTTTTCTAAGGTCTTGGCATCGGTGGAGTAGTTGCCGCTTTTGGTTTTGCGGGATTTTTTGGGATTCAATCCCAATTTTTCAAATAGCAGATAGCTCAGTTGTTTGGGAGAATCGAGGTTAAACGATTCGCCGGCAGCTTCGTGGGCTTGTGTGGCTAATTTTTCCAAATCTTGGTGCAATTTTGCCGACAGGGAGGCTAAATAGTCAGTATCTACGCGAATCCCGCGATATTCCATATCGGCAAGCACTGGTTCCAGGGGTTGTTCTACCTCTAGCAACAAACGATGCAGTTGGGGAAGGGCTGCCAATTCTTCTTTGAGGTGGTAAAAAATTTGCCGGGTGGTGTAAACATCCATGCCGCAGTAGTAGGCAACGCTGGCAATGTCTACATCGGCAATGGTTTGTTTTTTGGGAACCAGTTCGTCGTAGGTAGGAACGCTAATATTTAAATATTTTTGGGCGAGGTGGGAAAGGTTGTGAATGCCTTCTGGGTCTAATAAATAGCTGGCTAGCAGGGTATCGAAAACCACACCTGCCAGTTTTATATCTTCGCATCGCAATAAAATGGAACGGTCGAATTTGCCGTTTTGTAGAACTTTGGGATATTGTTCTCCTTCTAAAATTGGTTGGAGGGTGGCAAATACTTTCTGTTTTTCGAGTTGCTGCCCTTGTTGGTGAGAGATGGGAATGTAAGCTACTTCGGTGGGTTGGCTACCCCAGCAACAGCCCAAACCAACTAATGTGGCGTGGCGGGGATTGAGGGCGCTGGTTTCGGTATCCCAGGCGACGGGATGTTCTGGGTCGGTTTGGGTTTTGAGAATGTCGGCGAGTTGGCTTAGTTTTTCGCTGGTGTCAACAATCCAAGGTTGAAGGAGGCGGCTTTGTTGCTGTTGTTGGACTGTATCTTCAGCGGAAAAAAACCAGGTTTGTTCGTCTTCATCTTCGGTTTCGCTATCTTGATGGGAGTCGATTTCTAAGGTATTTCCGCCTAATAATGATTGGATTTTTTGAAGTTGTTTGCTAAATTGTTTTAGTTCTAGTTTGGCAAGTAATGGTTCTAAATTTGCGACATCAAATCCTTGCAATTTTAAGGATTCAATTTCAACTTCTAGGGGAACGTTGCAGTCAATTTTGGCCATAAATTGGGAATGGTAGGCATGTTCTTTGCCGGTTTCTAGTTTTTTACGGGTTGCCCCTTTGATTTGGTCGATATGTTCGTAGATATTGTCGAGGGTTTCGTAGGTAGATAGGAGTTTGGTTGCGGTTTTTTCGCCAATGCCTTTGACCCCAGGAATGTTATCGGATTTATCGCCGCAAAGGGCTTTGAAATCTACAACTTGGGTGGGGGCAATTTGTAAGGTTTCGCGAACATCTGTTTCCCGGTAGGCAGTCAAACCATTGTTTTTGCTGGAGGGATATAATAGTTCGATATGTTGTTGGTCGTTGATGAGTTGAAATAAGTCGCGATCGCCACTAAGAATTTTTACCCAATAGCCGCTGGCGGCTGCTTTTTGGGTGAGGGTTCCTAATATATCGTCGGCTTCGTATCCTTCGGCGGTGACGACGGGTAAGTTGAGGGCTTGTAAAAGTTGTTGTAGGTATTCTAAATCTTCTAAAAAATCTTCTGGGGCTTCTGCGCGATCGCTTTTATAATTAACATCGGCACTGTGGCGAAAGGTGGGCGTAGACAAATCAAATGCGATCGCGAAATGCTGCGGCTTTTCTGCTTCCATAACCTGTAATAGTGACTTGAGAAAACCGTAGCAAACGCTGGTGGGAATGCCGGTAGAAGTTCTCAAACCACCATTGGGTCGATTGGCAAAGGCATAATAGGAACGAAAGGCTAAGGAATGTCCGTCTACGAAAATAATGGGAGGATTGTTCGTAGGGGTATTGGATAATTCAGACATTGAGTATTTTGATATAACAAACGAACAGATATATGAAATTGTCAGGGCATTTTGCAAAACGTCCCTGCATAAAATTTTGAATGCTATAAGTAAATTCTATTTTAAAATTTGTGGGAAACGAATTGGCAAAAAAATACCCGCTGTTTTTAGGATAGCGGGTATCGAGAAAACGAGCAATTCTAGCGATCGCAACAAACCAGATTGCTTACTAACTTGCTGGCCAACTTTACATATTGGCTGCGAGATCGACCAAACGATTGCTGTATCCCCATTCGTTGTCGTAGTAGGAAAGAACTTTAACAAAATTGCCATCCATGACTTTGGTCGAACCCAAATCGACGATAGAAGAACGGGGGTCGGCGACACAGTCAGAAGAAACCAAAGGCAGTTCGCTGGTTGCCAAAACGCCTTTCATGTTGCCTTGGGCGTATTTCTTGAAAGCCTCGTTAATTTCTTCGACAGTCACCGATTTCCCTACTAGCGCGTTCAAATCCACTACCGAACCAGTGGGTGTGGGAACGCGCAGTGCAATGCCATCCAGTTTGCCCTGCAATTCCGGTAGAACCAAGCCGACAGCGCTAGCAGCCCCCGTACTAGTGGGCACAATATTTTGCGCTGCCGCCCGTCCGCGCGTCCAGTTCTTATGGGCCATATCCACCACCCGCTGGTCGGCGGTGTAGGCGTGAACGGTGGTCATCCAGCCTTTTTCAATGCCAAATTCTTTATGCAGGATATAGGCAATGGGGGCCAAACAATTGGTGGTACAAGAAGCAGCAGAAATCACGCGATCGCGGCTGGTATCAATACTACCATCGTTGACACCATAAACCACCGTAGGCACATCCGACCCTTTCGCAGGGGCGCTGATAATCACATTTTTCGCACCGGCACTAACGTGGGCGCCAGCTTGTTCGCCGGTACGGAATACACCGGTAGACTCGATAACCACATCAACGCCCATATCTTTCCAAGGCAAAGCCGTGGGGTCTTTTTCCGCCAAAATGGGAATGGATTTACCATCGACCACCAATCCCTTATCGTTGTAGGAAACTTCACCGGGGAAGCGACGGTAAACCGAATCGTATTGCAGCATGTACGCCGATTGGTCGGCTGGTAAGGCAATATCGTTGATCGCTACCACTTCTACATTGGGGTTGTGGTAAGCAATCCGCATGAAAGCCCGTCCGATTCTCCCAAATCCGTTAATTGCGACTCGTGCCATATATACGTTGCTCCTGCCAGCTACATGAGTACTTTTTCTCTATCACCGTTAGTATATCGCTTGCTGCAACAGCTAAGTGCCCACATAAATACCGACAATCCCAAGCAGTATCAACCATAAAGAGTTCGATCGAAGATGAATTGACTTTAGGAAAGTTTTATCCCCAGCACCAAGATGGTAATTTTCAAAATACATATAAACAGTTATTTCTGTATGGGAGATATTTTTCTTTTTTTTTATAGTTATATTAGGCAATAGCGTTTCCCGAAACGACCAAAAAATTCACATTTAAAATGAAAATTGATATCGATAACCACAAAACAAATCCCCCGCTGCGGTAGCGGAGGATGAAAAAAAGAAGCCAATAAAGATGGCTGATTTTAAAGTGAAATCATGCCACAAATCGAAAAATCGGGATGGTTGGTTTCCCTAAATTTGGTCTCTTTCAACGTAAAGAAATAACAATCCCATACCGATAGCGGGCAGCAACCAACCAACAATGGGAATCATAATCCAGGGCAACCAAGAAGCTGCATATTCTCCAGTCATGTCAAATACTCCTTAATCAATTGCGTATGCCATCCAGATCGAAATACGGGGTAAAAGGGGTTTTAGTTAATGGTACCCCGTAGGATACTATCTAGAACTTCAAAGTTTTCTAGGAGGAAATAGGCGACAAACGCACCGCCCATGCCACCAATAAAGAAACCACCGGCCAGTTGACTCCAACCTTCGGAAGTTTGCAAAGGTTGATCGGAGTCGGCCATTTTGGTGTTGGGATAGGTGACCAAGCCGTGGGCTGCCATACCGGCAGTACCCAGAAGCACAATGGCCATAGCAGTAATCAAACCGCCAAAGTTGGCATAAGCGGAATCTCGCAAAGGTCCGACAATGACTTCGGGACCAACGAGGAAGTAACCGTGGGCCATGCCAATTTCCAGTCCCCGCAAGATGGGAGATAGGCCGGGACGGTAGGCAGGCAAGTTACCGATAAATGCTTTGGTAAAAGCGGAGTCGCTGATGGGGGTGGACAAATGACCGTTGAAAGGTTCCCCGCCGTAAGCTTTTACCATTTCTACGTCTCTAGCGTCTGCCATAGGAAATTTCCTCTCCTTGTATGGTATGGGACGAGCTTATGAACGATACGCTAGCTCTTTTCCACCAAGCTAGCAGTTTTTGACGTTGGGTACGACTAACTTCCCCTCTAAGTCCCATGGGGGTTATGGAGGAGTAGCTAGCCCTCTATGTGAAACGACGCTAGTTCCTAGCGCCTTCAATCAAATATTCTAGGGAACCAAGAGCAATCTAGTCCCAGAATTGCCGCCCAGCTTTATAAAAATTTATTTATTGGCGGCTATTGTATGCAGGCCGCAATAATTCATCCTGAATTCAGCGGGTCAAAATAGCAAGGACAAACAGAAAGCATGTGGATGGGAGGAAGCACCGTTTTGACGAATTCCTATTTAGTGGCCCTGGGTTTGGTGGCAACAGGAAATTTGCTCTGTGAGTCAGCGCCAGTAACAGAACCACCAGCAGACGCACCGTCAAATTGCGATCGCGCTTCTGTTAAAACTGGGTGGGAAGCAACCAAACTGCCCCAATCTACTCCCACAGAATGGATGGGAACCGAAGGGTTGGCAGAACCTTCGCTACCGCAGCTACCAACAGCAACGGCCTATTTACCAGCGGTAAAACCAGACAGGATACAGCCGAGTTCGGGGGCGCAGCTATACAAGCAGCGATGGATGGCGTTACGTTCTGGCACGATTTATACACGTTTGCCAGCCAACAGCTTTCAGAAATCTTGGCAATCTGCCAGCCAGCAACCTACCTATCAGCAGTGGCGACAATTGCTGCGTTTAGAAGCGCAGGCGGTGGCTAGCGGACAGGGAAACAATCGTTTGAGTGTGTTGTTGGGAGATTCCCTGAGTTTGTGGTTTCCTCGCCAACGATTGCCGTCGGGAAGGTTGTGGTTGAATCAGGGAATTTCTGGAGATACGACGGCGGGGATTTTACGGCGATTGGGGGATTTTGCCCAAACGAATCCCGATCGCATTTACGTGATGGCGGGCATTAACGATCTGTTGCGTGGGGTGCGCGATCGCGAAATTTTAGAGAATATGGAAGCAATTGTGGCTCGCTTGCGCCAGATGCACCCGCAGGCAGAAATATTCATCCAATCCATTTTGCCGACGCGGAATGGAGCTATTTCCAACCAACGAATTTCCCGGCTGAACGGGAACTTAAAAGCGATCGCTCGTTCTGAAGGAGCCATTTACACAAATTTATACGAACGCTTTAGCAATCCCCAAGGTCGTCTGTATGCCCACTTAACCACTGATGGCATCCATTTAAACCCACAAGGATACCAACTCTGGCGACAGGCGATGGAAGCTTCCCAATTGAACGCGGAAAACTGGATGGCCAGGGACCAAAAAATACCATAGCTTGATGACTTTTTATTAAGAAAGGTAAACTTTTGAAGGAATGGGATGGCCAAATTTCCCCAAAAAAAGACCAAAAAGCACCATTCATTCTTGCAGCTAGTAACCTTCAAACCCTTGTTATACCAAGACTTGACCCAATCCTCCCTAGGGGCGTTAGCCAAGGACAGCCCCTAGAGCCAGTTTCATCAATTTCCTTAAAATCTGCTTGAACTCCTAGCTCTAGATAGGTATCCTTAGCCATTAGAAGCTTTTATCCTATAGCGGATTTTCGATTGCTGGTAGGAGTAAGGCAAAAAAAATTCAGATAGCTTTATGGCAACCAAATTCCCAAAATTTAGCCAAGACCTCGCTCAAGATCCAACCACTAGGCGGTTGTGGTACGGGATTGCCACCGCTCATGACTTTGAAAGTCATGACGGCATGACCGAAGAAAATCTCT
>CAYZHY010000105.1:0-12146 GCA_964477525.1 uncultured Geitlerinema sp.
GGCGATCGCTATATTCTTGACTGGTTTGTTATGATGGTTTGGTTGTTGGTTGCTAAAAATGCGATCGCTATTTTCCCATCGTTCTTTATTAAAGAGCGATCGCTACCATCCCAATATAATCTATGAAAAAAATAACACATTCCACCATTAGCTACGCGATCGCCTTCGTTTTGCTTTGGAACTCCGGTTTTATCGGTGCCGAATATGGCTTACCCTACACCGGAACCTTTACCTTGCTGTTTTGGCGGTATACCGTTCTCAGCTTGCTGCTGTTTGCCTATCTTACCATGCGGAAAAGGTGGGTTTGGTACGATACCAACACCCTCGCCCATACTTCCTTAGTGGGCATTTTAGCACACGGGGTCTGGTTGAGCTGTGCCTTGCTGGCCCTGGAACGAGATGTTCCCGCTGGCATTGTGGCGTTGGTGGTGGCATTGCAACCTTTGGTCACTGGTGCTTTGTCGGGTTTGGTTGTGGGAGAAAAGACCAGCGTATCCCAGTGGCTAGGATTAATTGTAGGATTTTTGGGCGTAGCGATCGCAGTGGGAACCCGCATCCAACTCAACAGCGAAGCTTCTGCATTTGCCTACTTCATCCCCTTTGGTTCTGTGGTTGCCATCACCATCGCCAGTTTGCTGCAGCGGCGGCGGGAAACTTCCTCCCAACACCATCCTTCCCCCAGCCTCGCCGAAACCCTCTTTTTCCAAAGCTTCGCCACCACCGTGGTTTTGGCAATTCCTGCCATCACCGTGGAAAATTTAGCGATTCAGTGGAATTTACCTCTGGTGGCAACGTTAGGCTGGTTGATTCTTGGGGTTTCCCTGGCATCCTATGCTTTTATGTGGCTGCTGCTTTCCCGCCTCGATGCTACTCGCGTAGCCAGCTTGTTTTATTTAGGACCGCCAGTAACAATGGTTATGGCATGGATGGCTTTTGGTGACATTCCCCAACCTGCGGATATCTTGGGTTTGGTCGTGGTGACGGTTGGGGTTTTGCTGGTTCAGCTTCCCCTAGGCAAAATGTTGCGACGGAAAACCAAGTAACCATGGGGAAATCTTCCCAAAAACTGCTAGAACTGCCATTTTGGGCAACGCGATCGCTCCCCATTTCCCCAAAATCCCGTTATAATGGAAGATAATAGCCATTCTCCACGGAATTATTAATTTCTCGCAGCGAGAAATGCGCAAATCCTGCCGCAGTGGTTTTTATCGCGCTTGTGAAGATATTCAAAAATTGGTGGAGTAAGCGATCGCGTCTTCCGCCAAACGATTTTAGAAAGTTTGCGCTTGCTCAGGCTATCCCACGGGATTCCAGTCATTCCCTTTCTAAAAGGCAAAAGCAGCGAATCACGGTGAAAACTCCTCAAGAAATTGAGTGAGAACCTTTCCCCCGCCAGCGATCGCATTAAGATTTGTGAAGCTACAGCAAGGTGGCCATCAAACTCGTTGTTATGGCGATAGCAAAAATATGGAAAAATCATCTTCGATGGTTTCGTACCTTTCAATCTGAAATTTAGCATCGAGTACTTCATACAGTTCTGGAGACGTGCCATGATAAACCAGCCAAAATCTCGATTGAATGTCGGAAAGCCCCATTATCCATTTTTCCAATACTTGGCGAGACCGATCTTGATGGCTGGGCATGTCTTTTTCGTAAATTTTTGCAGGACCGTCATAATAGTGCCTTAAAGGGTAATCGGTGCCATGAATAATAGACCAGACAATTTTATCTTGGGGGCGATCGTGTTTTTCAATAATTTGCGCTACTTCTCTGTAAGAACCTGATGCCCCCATATATCGTTGTTGCGTTGTGTAATAAGTAAATAAGCCACTAAGTAAAGCTATTGTATAAATTCCAATGAGAGCGATCGCCAGCCAACGTATTTGTTTCCATAGTTGCTCTATGCCTATGGCTGCTAACAAAACTACATATGGCAAAGCCACCATCAGATAACGAGTTGTCCAAATCGAATAAAAAATATGGGAAAAAACAAAAATAATGCCGATAGGAAAGGCTCCCCAAGCCAAAATCCACAGGAATTTATTCCTTGCGTTGGGGATTTTTATATTTTGAACGATGGCATAGAGCAGCAAGCCAGCAAAAAGAAGGATATAAACTTGTAAAAATCGATTATAGGGCGGCGGTGGTGGATGGGCAAATACCGTAAATATCCTGAGCTGTCTGAAAAGTTCTTGAATGCCAGGTATTGGTAAAGTCAGTCGATGCATTCCCGCACTGTTGATAATAGAAACAATGGAGGGAATGATAAGGACAAGAAAAGCAAACACCCCTAGGAAAAAATGAAAGATAGCACGTTTGCGATCGCGAAGTGTCAAAATAGCGATCGTAATATCTGAAAAAATAAATGCTAGATATAAAGGCGTCGTGAAAACCGCTAGCAACCGGAAACTTGTCCAACCCACCAAAGAAAATCTATGGTGGGGATTTTGCAGAAAAACAGCCAAGCAAAAGCTACCCACAATGCCCAAGAACACACCCATGCAGTAATAGCGAACCTCTTGGGCATGATTGATAAATAACGGAGAAACCGCCAACATCAACGCTGCCATCAGACCAACGGTTTCTCCGAATAAATAGCGACCCAGCCGATAAAGAAAATACACGCTACCAATGGCAAATAGAACTGATAGCAGGCGCAACCAAGCATCGCTATGACCAAACCACATCCATCCCTTTAAAAGGACATAATATAAAAAACGACCTCTGTTGAGCGTTAAATCGGTGGCATCGATAAGACTGATGAACTCATCAATCCAAAGACCTCGGTAATCGATCCGAAAACAAAATAAAACAATCGATAAAAACAGAATCAATGCCAGTAGCATCTGATTGCGGCGCAATCGCCCCATATCGAAATGACTTAAATTTGGCACTTTGAAACTCATCGCCTAACAAAATTCCTAATTTTACAAAATATGTTGTGTACGATGCACTTTTTTAACGGCCAAGTGATTTTCCAATTGGATAACCAGCCGTTGATATTTTATCTGAAAAGGCTCGATGGGGTTCCTCCATTTCAACTCTTCTACCATCTAAGACTTGTAAACAGTGCGAATCCATTGCCACTGTTGGGTTAAACCTTCCCGCAAAGAAACTTGAGGTTGGTAGCCCAAAATTTCCTGAGCTTTAGAAATATCAGCCGCCGTATGTCTGGCATCTCCCATCGCTTTTTGTACGTAGCGCCGCTGAACCAGCCGCTGGGTAATCGCTTCTATGGTATCGATAACTTCCGCCAAAACCACGCGCGAACCGCCGCCGATGTTGAGAACCTCACCGGGGGCTTTTTCGGCTGTTGCTGCCGCTAAATTGGCCGCGATCGCATCTTGAATAAATGTAAAATCGCGGGTTTGCTGGCCGTCGCCGTATATATTAATCGCCTGCCCCTGCAAAATAGCTTTCAAAAACTTATGAAAAGCCATATCCGGACGTTGCCGGGGACCGTATACAGTAAAATAGCGCAAGGCAACAATGGGAACGCCAAAATTTTGATAGTACAACCGACAGAGCTGTTCGGATGCTAGTTTCGTAATACCATAAGGAGATACCGGGTCCGGACAAATTGCTTCGCTGGTGGGTAACGTTTCTGCATTACCGTAGACAGAAGAAGAAGAAGCAAAGACAAAACGCTTCAAATGAGTAGAATTGGCCGCTGCCTCTAACAAAACTTGGGTGGCATTGACGTTACGCTCGGTATAGGCAAAGAAACCTTCTCCCCAACTCGCACGTACCCCAGCTTGAGCGGCTTGATGGTAAATTACTTCTACATCTTGCAGTAGTTCCAACCAATTTAAGTTGAGAATATTGGCTTCCACCAGTTGGAAATTTTCGTGGTTCAACAGGGAAGCAACGTTTTGACGCTTAAACCGGGGGTCGTAATAGTCGTTGAACTCATCAACGCCGATGACCGCATATCCTTGCTGCAAAAGAGTTTCTGCCAGGTGGGAACCGATAAAACCAGCAACCCCTGTAATTAAATGAGTTTTCATCATACAATGCCCAAAATCTTAAATACTGGAAACCAGCGATCGCCAAATAATTCGTATTCTAGATATACTAGTAGCCGTTGGTCGTTTCAAACGACTATCCTAAAGCCCAATCCATAGAAGCGATCGTAAAGATTTTGTAAACGAGGTGTTACCTGTTTGAAGGCTTGGCGAACCGAAAACCCTTGAGGGGGAAATCACTGTGGAATCTAGGAAATCCAAAGCCAACTCTTTATAATTTTATGATTGCAACTACGGAGTTGCCAGTGATTTGATGTTGTTATCTTCCCTCAATGTTGAATATTCTCCATGAAGCAAATTGGGAAACGTTTTGGGAAACGTTTAAAATCTTTCCTGCGATGGGCGATTCTAGGAGCCACGTTATTTTTCCTAGCTGCCACCCTCAAAGACCGCTGGCAAGATGTTGCTGATGTTCGCATTAGTTCCCAAGGTTGGGCATTTCTCGCCATAGCCTTTAGCATTACCCTAGCCGCTCATATTTGGTCGGCTTTGGTTTGGGGATGGATTTTGCGGGAATTTCAGCAGATCTTTCCTCTGGGATGGGCCGTTTGTGTTTTTCTGAAAACCAATATTGCCAAATATCTGCCGGGCAATGTTTGGCATTTCTACGGTCGTGTTGTAGCATCGAAAACCCAAGGTTTATCTGTAGGGGCAGCTACTTTGAGCGTGGTGGTAGAACCGTTAATGATGGCTGCCTCGGCTTTAGCCATTGCGGTGGCGAGTACCCAAGTACAAGGGATGCTGGGCATACAAGTTCCCATCTTGCTCTTGATACTAGCTGGCCTTCACCCACGCATTCTCAATCCTATTATCCATCGGTTGGGACAAATGAAAACCAAAAACCGCAATCAAACCGATTCTCCGCCGGTAGCATTTCAGCTGCAACGCTATCCTTTGCTTCCCTTGTTGGGAGAATTCATTTTTGTCGGATTGCGGGGAATGGGGTTTTTGGTGGCTGTTTGGGCTTTCCAAAGCGTTCCCGCCGTACAAGTTCCCCTGGTTATCAGTGCTTTTAGTTTTGCTTGGCTGCTAGGATTGGTAATACCAGGAGCACCTGGCGGTATGGGGGTTTTTGAGGCCACGACGTTGGTTTTGTTGGATGGACCGTTTTCCCCAGCTGTGATTTTGGTCTGCATAGCTTTTTACCGGGTTATTAGTATTTTGGCAGAATCCGCAGGGGCAGCAATCGGATGGTTGTTTTCCTATTCCCGTTCGGATGTAGGAGGATAGGAGGATGTTGCAACGCGAAATCCCCTGGGCGGCACGCTCGTTTGCCATTCCACATTCCCCATTTTCTAAATCGGGGGGTGACTGCCGAAAAATTCAGTAATATTAATGGTTATATGAAATCCGGCTATAGAGTTGATTTACTTCGAGCGATACTTAAATTGGGTAAGAACTCCCTGTAGTTCCCCTTGGTAAGCTTGTGCTGAGCCTATCGAAGCAGGGGAAGGCATCGCAGCCGGGGGTCTGAGCGCAATCGAATTTTATTCAAGTGGAATTTTGGGTGGTTGAACCTGAGATTCTAGATTGTGTTAGATAAAGTAACGACGGTGGTTTTGGTTTCAATTTTTTAGACGGTTTTTATGGCACTAACAACGAATTCTCAAAATTTACACGTAAATTCTTCTGGTGATGTACCAGATGTTTCCGTGGTAGCACCTATTTACAATGAAATCGATAGTCTAGCACAGTTAGTGGAAGCGATCGCTTCGGCGATGCAAAACAGTTCTTTCACTTATGAAATTGTCCTAGTTGATGATGGTTCTCGCGATGGGTCTACGGATTTACTCCGGAACTTTGCCCAGCAGCGTACCGATGTGCGGGGAATTTTGCTGCGACGCAACTACGGGCAAACGGCAGCCATGTCGGCTGGATTTCGGATAGCAACTGGTAAAGTCGTGGTCACCATGGATAGCGACTTGCAAAACGACCCCACAGACATTCCCCGGCTGATTGAAAAGCTAGAGGAAGGCTACGATTTGGTAAGCGGTTGGCGTCGGGAAAGGCAAGATGCCAAAGTAACTCGATTGCTACCTTCTAGAATTGCTAACTGGGTAATTGGTAAAGTAACGGGCGTTCGCTTGCACGATTACGGATGTTCTTTAAAAGCTTATCGCGCGGAATTGGTTGCTGATATGAATCTTTATGGGGAACTGCATCGCTTTTTGCCGGCTTTGGCTTTTATTGAAGGGGCAACCATTACGGAAATTCCGGTCAAACACTATGCTCGCCGCTTTGGTAGTAGCAAATACGGTTTGGGCAGAACGTTTCGGGTTTTGATGGATTTGCTGACCGTGTTTTTTATCCAGAAATTTCTGACGCGACCCATGCATGTGTTTGGCTTTTTTGGTGCTATTGGTACCATAGCCGGGGTGGCTGTTGGTATTTACTTATCATGTTTAAAATTATTTTTTGGTCAAGATATTGGCGATCGCCCATTGCTCATTTTGGCGGTTCTGTTGGTGTTAGCTGGCGTGCAATTATTTAGTTTTGGGCTGCTGGCAGAAATGCTGATGCGTACCTATCACGAATCCCAAGGACGACCCATTTACCGCATTCGCGAAATTGTGGGCAGTAACAATCAAGTAAAATAAATTCCCTTTCTGAAAGGTAGCGATGGCACCAAAGGCACCGGTCCTTCATACCATCGCTATCGATTCCCTTTATATAGACCGCGAAACCTATAGAAATCGGGGAGAATTCCCTGGGATCTCCCGAAAAGTCACAATTGCGAATAAGTGTCTACAGCCAATTCTGCTTGCAGAAAATTGATAAATTGTCTGGCAGTGCGTCCGGAACGTCCGTTGTGTCGGGTTGCCCATTGCAAGGCACGAGCCTCTAAATCTTCTGAAGCTAGGGAAATACCTGCTTGTTGGGCTAAATTGCGGACAATTTCCAAGTAAGTATTCTGGTCGGCTGGTTCGAAAGTGAGCGTCAAACCAAAGCGATCGCTAAACGATAGTTTCTCTTCTTGGGTATCCCAAGCATGAATTTCCTGAGAAGAAGGTTGCGGACGTTCGGCAAAAAATTCTCTAACCAAATGGCGGCGATTGGAGGTAGCATATACCACCACGTTTTGCGGTCTGGCATGCAAACTGCCTTCCAAAACCACCTTCAAGGCTTTAAACGCATCGTCGTCTTCTTCAAACGAAAGATCGTCCACAAAAATAATAAATTTCTGCGGGCACCCCCACAAGCGATTCACAATATCTGGTAAATGGTTTAAATCGGCTTTAGGAACTTCTATCAAGCGCAATCCGCGATCGCCATATTCGTTTGCCAAGGCTTTCACCAGCGAAGACTTGCCAGAACCGCGACTGCCGTACAAAATAACGTGCAAAGCGGCATATCCCGACAATAAAAATTCCGTATTTTTAATTAGGGTTTCTTTAGGGAACTCGTATCCTACCAAATCCGTCAGCGTAACGGGATCGGGGTGTGGGATGCCTTGAAATTCTCCTGATTCCCAACGCAATGCTCGATATTGAGCAAAAATACCCGTGCCATACCGGCGGTAATACGCAGCCAAGGTTGGCACGGTTTCTCCCCAATCAGAAGCATTCATTAGCGTTTCTCGTATTGACTTCTGGTACTCGGGAATTTGGGTTTGGGAATTTTGATAAACCACAGGTGGCGTAGTGAGATTGTACGCCGTTTGGATCCACTGCCCCAGTTTATCCCCATCGCAGTTATACAGGTATTGCAAAACTTGTAAATCTTGCTTGGCAGCGGCTACTAAAGAAGGGGATAGGTCGTTAAAATCGTATTGTTGCGCCTGTTGGGTAAAAGGATTTTCCGCAGCCAGCAAGCGATCGAGCAAGGTTTCTTCCCAACTTTTGCCGGCAGTAGCCAAAGCGTAAAACCACCTGCCATAGGCTTGTAAAGCCTCGAAATGGGTGGGGGTTCCTTGAGCGATCGCGCGTAACAATTGCAAAAAAGCCTGGCCGATTTCATTAGCCAATACGTCTTGATACAGCAACAGAGAAGCGGCTTGGCGTTGTAAATAGCGGCTGGATTCTAAAGCTGGGTTGTTCATAACAAAGGGGATTTAACTTTCTGGAAGTGAAATTTTAAACGATTGTTGGCACGAGTGTCTCCATCGTGGCAATCGCAGTGGGCGTCGTGGAAATCCTATCTAGAATATTTCATATAAAATATAAATCGAATACGGTTCCGGACTTAAAAAAATCTGTAGGGGCAAACGCTTTTCGCTACTTCCCAACAACACCGTACACAATCCCAACAAAATTACTACAAATGTCCCAATATTTGGTAAGACAAGAAAAGCTTACCAAAGTTTTTTATATTTATCTTTGGTTATATAGAAATCTTGAAGTTTCTTGAGGAAATAGAAATGTCGCCAATGCCGTTTGTGAGTACAGCTCTTTTCGCCACCATTGCTTATGGAATTCTCGCCTTGGTTGGCGGAATTTTCGGCTATGTCAAAGTCAAAAGCAAACCTTCGTTAATTTCGGGAACCGTTAGTGGCATTTTGCTAATCGCTGCCGCCATTATGCAAGCCATGCAAGTTTCCGGAGGATTGGTGTTTGCCATCGCCGTCACCGCTGCTTTGGTGGTGGTGTTTGCCATTCGCCTGGTGAAAACCCGCAAATTTATGCCGGCTGGTTTAATGCTAATCGCGGGAATTGTCACCTTGGTGGTGATGGGAACCCAATTCCCGACCGCTGGATAATACCGATAAGCGATCGCTATCCCCTTCAGGAGTGGGAAAATAGATTGAGATTTGTTAATTTACTGTTAAGGGAAGGCAACAGAAATGTTTCCAAAGCCTTTCAACTGCTAGAGCAGACAGCCAACTGTAGTACGTAGCAAGCAAGGAGAAGTTCTTTATGACGCTATCCGTAGGTACGCAAGCACCCAACTTTACCGCCAAAGATTCCAACGGCAACACCGTTTCCCTATCCGATTTTGCCGGTAAAAATGTCGTACTGTACTTTTATCCCAAAGACGACACACCCGGTTGCACCAAAGAAGCACAAAGCTTCCGCGATAGTTTCAAGCATTTTCAAGACAAAGAAATGGTGGTTCTTGGGGTCAGCATGGATGACGAAGCATCCCATAAAATGTTCGCCGAGAAATACGGTTTGCCTTTCACTCTCCTTGCCGACCCAGATGGAGAAATTACCAAAGCCTACGACGTAGATGGCGGCGGCTATGCCCAACGGGTCACCTATATTATCGACGGCAACGGAAAAATCGTTTACGTAGACGATAAAGTCAATACCGAATCTCACGCTCAAGATATCTTGAGTGCCGCCAATTCATAGATGCAATAACAAGATTGGTTTGATTGATTCGTGCCATCGAGATTGGTGTATAGTTCTCTAAAAAAATAAAAAAACAGACTCTATCTCCCGCTACCACTTCGATTGGGCGGGAGTTTTTTATGCTAAATTTTCCTTAGATTTTCCCATGTCCCAAGTTCTGATACCGTTTCTTCCTTCATCATACGAAATCCGCACTGCCAAAACCCGATGTGCAACCAAGGAATATTCTCTGTATTTCCCCTTATCAAGGAAAACGGTTCCAGTTACGTTTGTGGTTTGGAAACATCGGATTTGGGATCGCATCGCAAGCAAGGATTCAACCAACGGTGCATCAACGCGCGATCGCTGAAATACTTTTCCACCATTACATTACTGGCATTGATGTGAATGGATTGTTTGAAGACTTGGCCCAATTTTAGCGATTTGCCCATAGCCAAGGCAGCCTTTGTTGTTGTTGCCGTTCAAATGCTGCAATTTTATCTTCTTGTTTCAGCGTGAGGCTAATGTCATCTAGCCCGTTAAGTAAGCAATGCTTCCGAAACTCATCAACAGGAAAGGAAAGCATTTCGCCATTACTGCGTTGAATGGTTTGTTCGGGCAAATCAACTGTCATGGTTGCCGTATCGGGGTTTTTAGCATCTGCCATTAAGGTATCTACTTCACTCCCAGATAGGGCAATGGGTAAAATCCCATTTTTGAAACAGTTATTGAAGAAAATATCGGCAAAACTGGGGGCAATAATACAGCGAATGCCAAAATCTAAAAGTGACCAAGGGGCATGTTCCCGAGATGAACCACAGCCAAAATTTTCCCCAGTAATTAAAATCTTTGCCTCCCGATAGGGAGATTGATTGAGAATAAAATCAGGAATTTCCTCACCATTTTCCTTAAACCGCAACTCATCAAATAAAACTTTCCCTAACCCTGTCCGCTTAATAGTTTTCAAATGTTGTTTGGGAATAATCATGTCGGTATCAACATTCATCCTAGGCAGGGGGGCAGCAATTCCAGTTAAGGTTGTAAATTTCTCCATATTTACGATTGATTCAATTCTCTAACATCGGTTAGTTTACCAGTTACCGCAGCAGCAGCAGCCATAGCAGGACTCACTAAATGAGTGCGTCCGCCCCGTCCTTGTCGTCCTTCAAAATTCCGATTCGAGGTTGAAGCACAACGTTCTCCAGGGGCAAGTTGGTCGGCATTCATCGCCAAACACATGGAACAACCCGGTTCTCGCCAGTCAAATCCTGCTTGGGTAAAGATGGTATCCAATCCTTCTTCTTCGGCTTGATATTTCACTAACCCAGAACCAGGAACAATCATGGCATAAACGCGATCGCTTACTTTGCACCCTTCTACAACTTTTGCCACTTCTCGCAAGTCTTCAATGCGGGCATTGGTGCAAGACCCAATAAACACCTTATCCACCGTAATATCGGTTAATTTGGTGCCTGGCGTCAATCCCATGTATTCTAACGCCCGTTGAACGGATTGCTGACGGTTGGGGTCACTAAAGTCTTTGGGATCGGGAACGCGATCGGTTATGGGTAACACATCTTGAGGACTGGTTCCCCAAGTAACTTGCGGAATAATTTCACTTGCTTGGAGAGTGACTTCCTTATCGTAGGTTGCTCCCTCATCGGAAGGGAGAGATTGCCAATAAGCAACAGCTTGTTCCCAATGCTCACCTTGAGGGGCAAAGGGACGACCTTTAATATAATCAAACGTTGTTCGATCGGGAGCAATTAATCCCGCTCTTGCCCCAGCTTCAATGGACATATTACAAATGGTCATCCGCCCTTCCATACTGAGGCTGTGAATCGCCTCTCCCGCATATTCAATGACATGACCTGTCGCTCCTGCGGTGCCAATTTTTCCAATAATGGCAAGAATAATATCTTTAGCAGTGACGCCCAAAGGCAGATTCCCTTCCACTGTAATCCGCATATTTTTGGGCTTTTTCGCTTGCAGGGTTTGGGTAGCTAGAACGTGCTCAACTTCGGAGGTACCAATGCCAAACGCTAGTGCCCCAAATGCCCCATGGGTGGAAGTGTGACTATCCCCACAAACAATGGTCATTCCGGGTTGGGTTAACCCTTGTTCGGGACCAATAATATGAACAATCCCCTGTCGTTGGTCGCTCATACGGAATAGGGGGATGCCAAATTCTTCGGCATTACGTTCGAGGGTTTCCACTTGCAGGCGACTTTGCGGTTCTTTAATCCCTTGGGAGCGATCGGAGGTAGGAACATTATGATCCGCTACAGCAAGGCTAGATTGCGGTTGACGGGGTTGACGATTGGCTAAACGGAGTCCTTCAAAGGCTTGGGGGCTGGTCACTTCGTGGATTAGATGGCGATCGATATAGAGGATACAAGTGCCATCTTCTTGCTGATGAACTAAGTGCTGATTCCAGATTTTATCGAACAGGGTTTGCGGGTTGCTCATTGGCGATGATGCTGATTTTACAGTTGTTGTTTTCATTCAAAATAGCTATTAGCATCTATTTTCGTCAATAAGAGGAGAATGATGGCGATCGCGATCGTCAATCGCAACGCCCAACTCTTCAATGGCTTGTTTTTACCACAATATTATAGTCGAAGATCCCGAAATTTCGTCGATCGATCTGGAACAAACGGCAGCATGTACGCTGAAGTTTGCTGAAAAATAATGATTTTTGGGGATTTCCCGATTTCCCTGTTAGGGGCGCAACGCGCGAGCGCCCCTAAAAAAATGCCCCTATTATTTATTGCAGACTATTCAGGAAATGGTATAAATATAGTGTTTCCAAATCAAACGTCAATAGTGCATGGCTGCAAGATTTTATACG
>CAYZHY010000106.1:0-12041 GCA_964477525.1 uncultured Geitlerinema sp.
TCAATTGTAACAATTCTTCGTGGGTGCCTTGTTCCACAATTTCCCCCTTATCCATCACGTAGATGGTATTGGCATTGCGAATAGTAGACAAACGATGGGCGATCGCGATAATCGTACGATCGCGGGTAATCCTCTCCAAAGACCTAGCAATGGCCGCCTCCGTCTCGTTATCCACGGCCGACGTTGCCTCATCCAAAATCAACACTGGTGGATTTTTCAACAAAGCCCGCGCGATCGCCAAACGCTGCCGCTGACCGCCAGAAAGCTTTTGCCCCCGTTCTCCCACCACCGTATCGTAGCCTTGGGGCAACTGCTGGATAAACCCGTGTGCCTCTGCCAACGTCGCTGCCGATGCAATTTCCTCGCGGGTTGCGTCAAATTTCCCGTAAGCAATATTTTCCGCTACCGTACCGTGAAACAGAAATACATCCTGACTCACCAAACCAATCGCCCCGCGCAAATCTTCCAATTGGATTTCCCGTATATCGATACCATCTAGCGCAATCTTACCCGACTCAATTTCGTACAGTCGCAACAGCAACTTTGTAAGCGTACTTTTGCCCGACCCCGTGGCACCGACAATCCCCACCGTGTGACCGGCAGGAATTTGCAAAGATAGATTCCGAATTACCGGAAAATCGGGGCTGTAGGCAAACGTGACATCTTCAAAGGATACATCTCCTTTTACTTGGGATACCGGCAGCGGTTTGTCTCCCGTGCGAACGTGGATAGGAGTATTCAGTAAATCCATCACCCGATTGGTGGATGCCATGGCGCGTTGGTATTGGTCTAACGTTTGCCCCAAGCGAGTCAGCGGCCACAACAAGCGTTGGGTCAGGAAAATCATGGTACTGTAGGCACCCACAGCCAAACTGCCAGCGATGACCAACCGACCGCCGTACAGCAAAATACAGGTAAACCCAATTAAAATTAACATCCGAATCAGCGGCACAAACGCAGAACTCAACGCGATCGCGCGGGCGTTGCTTTCTTGATAGTCGTGGCTTAACCGTTCGATGCGATCCAGTTCGTAGCGTTCCGCCGTAAAACTTTTAATTGTCACCATCCCCGATAAATTATTGGCTAGTTGGCTGTTGAGGTCGCTTACTTTTTGCCGCACTTGGGCGTATCGCGGTGCCAGCCAGCGTTGAAACTGTACCGATCCCCAGAAAATAAACGGCATGGGCAAAACTGCCATCCAGGCGACATCCGGAGTTATAATAAAAAACGCTCCCCCGATCGCGATCGCGGTTGTGGTCACTTGCAAAATTTCATTGGCACCAATATCTAAAAATCGCTCTAGTTGGTTAATATCATCGTTGAGAATCGCCATCAAACGACCGCTGCTGGTCTCCTCTAAATATGAAATATCCATATCTTGCAAGTGACCGTAAGCATCCAAGCGCAAATTGTGCTGTATTTTTTGTGCCAAATTGCGCCAGTTGGTATTGTAAGCATATTCAAATGCCGACTCCAATCCCCAAACAATCACTGTCAAAATCGCCAAAACCGCCAATTGCCCGTTGATATCGGTAATGCCAAAGCCGGCAATCAGCGATTGTTCCCGTTCTACGACCACATCCACAGCCGTGCCAATCAAAGCGGGAGGTGCCAGGTCGAATAGTTTGTTCAAAACCGAATATATACTAGCACGGATAATTTGACCCCGATAGCTACTACCGTAGGAAATCAGACGCTTGAGGGGATGTTGCTGGCGATGAGACAATTTATTCTTCCTCCTGCCAAATACCGGCAAAAATACTTCTGGCGGCTAAATCGATGCGATGGATGTCTTCTTTTAGCAGCGGCGGCCAGTGAACGCCTGCTTGCTGACCGCGTGCAAATAACTGCTGGCTTTCAATAGCGAGTAAATAAATTGCATAAGCCAAATGCCGGTCGATGTAGTCGGGATAGTCTTGTCTTTGCAGTTCTTCAAAGACTACTTTCAAAGCCAGCAAGATAGAAGTCATTTGACCGGGAATCGGTTGCTGCTGGCGCTTTAGAAGCATAAGAAAAGCATCGGGGTTGCGTTGGCTGAGCAAGGCCGTTCCTTGGTCGATGAGAAATTGTCTTGCTGTGGAATAGTCCATATAAGCTGGTTAGGTTGGTTTGTGGTTGGCGATCGCGTCTTGCGGTCCGACCAGAGAAATATAGGGCTGTTGCAAGTACCGCTGGGCAACATCTTGGGCTTGTTTGGGAGTAACATTCGCGATCGCATCCGGGAAATACGCATCGAAATCCACACCCAATCCCAAAATTTCGTACCAGCCGTAGATTTGTGCCAGTTGCCCGTTGGTTTGCTTGCCCAGGGCGTATTGCCCCAAAAGCTTGTTTTTGGCGGTTTGCAGGGTTTCGTCGCTCAAAGGGCGATCGCCCAAACGTTCGATTTCCGATCGCATTTGCTGCAAGGCGGTATCGGTATTTTCCGGTGCCGTACCCATATAAGCCACAAAATGGGAAGGATCGAGGCGCGTCGGATAAAAAGCAGAAACATCGTAAGCCAATCCCCGTTTTTCCCGCAATTCTACAAACAAACGGCTGGATAGACCGTTTCCTAAATAAGTATTTAATAGTTTCAATACCGGATAATCCGGGGAAGGCGTATCGCCATCTTCTAAATTGCGGACGGCACTGGTGAGATATCCCAGCATTAAAATCGTCTGTTGGGTATCCTGGGGGAAGGTTTGTACGCTGGGTTGGGCAATGGGTTGGGAAAACGCTGGTTTGGGCAAGGGGGTTTGGGGGGCTTGCCAATCGCCAAAGAATTTATCTACCAAGGCAATCCCCTCCTCCGGCGTAATTCGCCCTGCCAAACTAATGACCAAATTATCGGGGCGGAAATATTTTTGGTGGTAAGCTTGGATATCCTCGCGGGTGAGATGGGCTACGGTTTCTTCCAACCCCAAACTGGAAAAAGCATAAGGATGGTCGGGATACATGGCTTGGCGGAGTTTGTCAAAAGCCACCGCCATGGGTTGTTCTTGTTGGGAACGGATAGCGGAGAGGGCAAGCTTTTTCTCTAATTCTACTTCCGATTCTGGAAACGTGGGCGATCGCAGCAAACTGGCTACCAATTCCAGGATTTCCGGAAAATCGCTGGAAACAGTTTTCATGGTGGTCAGGAAATAATCGTTGGCGGCATCCGCCCCAATGCCAGCCCCAATGGATTCTACCCGTTCGGCAATTTCCAAAGAAGAGAGTTCTTCGGTGCCTTTGGTAATGGTAGCAGCCAGCAAATGGGGCAATCCAGCTTGCGATCGCGGTACCCAACGCCCGCCAGCTTGTAAAAACAAGCGACCGGAAATAATATCGGCGGCGGGATTTTCAACAACAATAACAACAATGCCATTGGGGAGTACGGTGCGGTGAACGTTGCGGTTTTGTAAAGTAGAAGTCATAAAATTGTCGTGAGTGGCTGTTGACCGTTTTTTGTAGAATGCCTCTTCTCCATTTATTCTTCCCAAACCGTAGTCGGTTTCAGCACGGCAACCGCGTAGCCAGAACAGGATAAATAGTCAATGGCGATTCTTTGTAACTCTGCCGGCGTAAACGATTGAATTTCACCAGGATAGGCGATCGCTTGTTCGGCTGTGGTAATGGTTTGATAATATCCATACAATCCTGCCAGTTGGCTGGGAGTTTCTGTAGAAAAAGCATAGTCGTTGCACAAAAGGCGTTTTGCCCTTGCCAATTCGATCGGGGTTACGCCCCAAAATTGGATCTGTTCGATACAACGACAGATTTCTTTTTCCACAATGTCTATATTTTCCGAATCCAGCCAAGCATGAATCGTCAGCAAGCTAGATTCCTTTTGCAGGGTAAACTGACTGCCAATTTCATGCACCAATCCTTTGCTTTCTCGCAAACGCTGCACCAAACGGGAAGAACGCCCTTCCGATAAAATAGCGGAAATTAGATCCAACCCGTAGGCATCGTGCATGTTTCGCACCCCAGTTCCCAACCATCCCATACTCAAACGGGCATGTTCCAGCCGTGGCATCTGCAATTCCGTGCGGCGGATCCGATCCAAAGGCAACGCCGACATGGCTGGATTGCGAGGAGATTCGGTGGGGTTGGGAAAATCTTGGAAATTTTCTTCTACCAGCGATAGGGCTTTGTCTGCTTCAATGCCACCCACAATCGCCACGGTCATATTATCGGGTTGGTAATATGTATGGTGAAACTGGCGCATTTGTTCCGGCGATCGCTGTTGTAGCAATTCCGGTTTGCCCAAAACCGACCGACCGTAGGGATGGTGGGGATAAATGGTTTCCAGCAAGGTTTGGAACATCAGCCAGTCGGGGTCGTCATCCGCCTGGCGAATTTCTTCGGTGACCACATCCCGTTCGATATAAAATTCTTCGTCGGGAATGCTGGCGTGAAGCAACAAATCTGCCAGCGGTGGCAGCATGCTGGGCAATAAATCGGCGGCGGAGGTAATGAAAAAGTGGGCGTAATCGTGGCTGGTGGCAGCGTTGGCAAATCCCCCTTGGTCTTCAATGACCTGGTCGAATTCCCCTGGTTGGAGTTTTTCCGTGCCGCGAAAAATGGTATGTTCCAAAAAATGGGCCATGCCAGACCAGGCATCGGGTTCGTTGGCAGCCCCAGCCTTCACCCAAACATCTACCACGGCTACCGGTGTCGCTGGCATGTTTTGGTGGATAACCGTTAGACCGTTATCTAGTTGAAAGAGATTGGCTGGAAATTCAGGCGATGTAGAAAGTTTTAACAATGGCGTTCCGCTTTTAACTCGACAAATCGATCGAATACTAGGCAAAGCATGGTTGTGGGAAACAACTGCGGAGCCAGTAGCGAATGGGAATGGTGGTTATTGCGTTTGGGGCTTCGCTTTCTTTTTACCAAATCCGAGAAATGGTAGTAGTTGGTATTTTAACCAAAAGCCAATTCCCACCAAAATTGCGATCGCAACTGCCCCGATGCCGATGGGGCTAGGAATCCAGAAAATGGCTTCTAGGTGGTTTCGTTTGCCAGGCTGCAATTTCCAGGTGAGTTGGTTGCCTTCTAGATTCATCTGCGGAGAAATCGCATATTCGTGTTTCTCCACGCTACGAAGCCCCCAAGGTGCCTGCAAGGTTAATTTCAAATCCACCAGACTGCCAGGGCTAACCAAAATATTGCCTTCTGAGGAAAGAACGGCTAGCGATCGCAGATCGATATCGTATACAAAACGATTGCGCAACACCAGCAAAAAGTTATTTTGGTTGATTTTTAAATTAGAACCAATTTTCGGCAGTTTATCCTGGTTTTCCGTATCGGTAGCAGCCTCTTTTGGTTCTGGTTGGGCTTGGGATTGCGATTCTGAAGGTGCGGCAACCTGCGAGGCGGCTATCGGTTTTTGTTGTTTTTGGATAGGATGAAAGAAAGTATTTAATTTTTCTTCCAATTCTGCCGCATTGCTAAAGCTCATGGTCGCTTTGATTTCCTGTTTGGAAGGGCGACGCACTCTGCCACCGAGATTGCGCGTGCGTTTGGCAATGCTATCCAACCACGCCGATGCTGCCTCGCGGTTGAAAGCCATTAATTTATCGCTCAACCGAACGTTTTGCACGATGGTGCCGTGGGTTTGGCTGTCGAACTGAATCCCTACTTTATAGTCTACACATCCGGTTAGGAATATTGTAGCGATCGCCAAAACACCAACAATGCGCCAGGGCAACCACGGGGGGTTGCCCCTACGGGGGGAAATTGGTGAAAGAACTTGCCAAATTTTTGCCCAAAAAATCATAAACCCTTTCTCTTGAATCGATCCGCAACCGTGCGTTTGAATCCTCAAAAAATCAAAAAACCGCTCGTTGGTAGACTACCAAGCCAGCCCAAATTTTGCTTTAGCATCAAGCCAACAGAATGTTCGGCAAAGTAGGGGCAAACGGGGAACCCCTACCAATTCTGCGACAAAAGCCTACACCACACCGAATGGCAAGCAACTACTGCTTGGCAGCAACGCCCAATTGGGAAAACAAGATTCCCGGCAAATAGGCACTGCCACCTACCCACTCTGGCTGGCTGCTGAAATCTACCACATTATTAAAGGCTTCAAAAATATTACCAGCTACCATGGTATTTTTGACGCGACCGACAATTTCCCCGTTTTCCACCTTATAGCCCAAATCTAGATTAACGGAAAATTCGCCCGCCAGTTGGTTGGATTGACCAGCCCCCAACACTTGGTCGACAATAATCCCTTCTTTGATATTACCAATCAGTTCGCTAGCTGGCGTATGGCCCCCCGCCACGCAAATATTCACCAAATCGGGGCTGGGGCGAGACAAACCGCCGCGAAAGCCGTTGCCAGTGGATTGAACGCCACCACGGGCTGCCCAGCGTCGGTCCCAGTAAAATCCTTGTATGGTACCTTGGTCGATAAGTTTCTTGTAGCTGGTGGGCGTGCCTTCGTCGTCAAACTGACAAGCACCAGTGCCTATGCTGGGATCTTCCCACAGACGAAAACGCGGATCGAATATGGTTTGACCCACTTTATCGGCAAGGGGAGATGCTTTTTGCACTACGGCTTGCCCGGAAAGAATGGTATCGAACAGGCTAACTAAGGTAAATCCAAAAGCCCTGGGGAGAAAATAAACCGGTAACTGACCGCTAGAGACCGTGGCAGTATTTTCCGCCCAACGATATTTTTGCAGTAAATCCTGGAGTAGGGGATTTTCATTGAGGGAATTGGCTTTCATGCAAGCTAGGGGTTCGTTTCTAGCCACTTCGTAGGTGTAGATTTGCAGAAAATCTTCGCCCCGAACCAAATTTCCTTCAATATCGGCACTGAGGATTTTGCGCGATCGCTGGGCGTAAACATCGTTGGTCGTAGCAAATTTTACCGTACCGTTGCGCACGTGGAAACCGACGTTCACCAAAATGTCGGGGTTGTATTCTCGCACGCCGCCAATCAGTTGGTTGCCCAACGCTACCAGTTCGTCGCTACTAGGAGGTGTATAAGGGGCACTACCCGTAGGGGTAGGCACAGGGGCACTACCCCTACGCGACAACGTATCCGCAAAGGCAAAATCCACCTCATCGCCAATTTCCGAGGTTTGGATGGCGGCATCGACTAACTCTTCGATACGAGTTAAATCGGTGGAACTGGCAAATCCCAACCGACCATTTTTAATGACCCGCAAGGCAACTCCCTGCAGGGCTTTGGTTTGCAAGGATTTTAACCGGTTGTTTTCAAATTCAATGGGCGTATCTTCGCTAGCCAGATAGTAGACTTCTGCCGAATCTGCCCGTTGGGAGGCAAGTTGGAGAATTTTTTCGATGGTTGGATCGCTCACAATGGCTATTTCCTAGAAATACTGCTTGCTACAGACAATTTATTTTTCTATTGTTGCGCGTTTGGCGGTTGTATCCAAGGGGTGGTTTTGGAGGAGTGGGAGGAGTGGGAGGAGTGGGAAGAGGGGGAGGAGGGGGAGGAGTACCGAGGAATTTGGGCAAAGCTGCTTTGGGAAAATAGGAAGGTCGAGATTTTTGGAGTACGGAAGGATAGGGCAGAAGGGTTTTGATAGAGTATTGTGAAACTGGTGTTGTCAATTTTTTGATGTCTGTTGTAACCAGAAACTTTGCCCCAGGTAAAGCTAGCAACCATCCATTTTATGCAGTTCCCAATAACTACACTCCTCATCCCCTTCATCCCCCTCATCCCCATATCCCACGCAATTGTTCGCCAAGTACCCGCGATCGCAACCAATAGCAGTAAAATGAGGATGGTTACTGGTTTCGGAAACTCCACTGTTTTATGGTCGCTACTGTTAAAGATATTGCTCCCAATACGATTCTAGATGTTCGCAATCTGAAAGTACAGTTTGATACAGATGAGAAAGTCATCCAAGCTGTAGATGGTATTTCTTTTCAAATCGAACAAGGGGAAACCCTCGGCGTTGTGGGAGAGTCGGGTTCTGGCAAATCCGTAACGGCGTTGGCAGTGATGGGATTGTTGCCCAACCCGCCTGGCAAAATTACTAATGGCGAAATTTGGTTCCGTGGTCGTTCCCATTCGGAAGGCAGCGGAGAATTGGTGGATTTAAACCAACTGCCCGAATCCCGCCACCGGCTATATCGCGGCAGTCAAATGGCCACCATTTTCCAAGAACCCATGAGTGCGTTGAACCCGGTGTTTACCATTGGGTTTCAACTAACGGAAAGCATTCGCCAACATCGTCAAGTTTCGGATGCAGAAGCCAGACGGCAAGCCATTGCTTTGCTGCAGGAAGTGCAGGTTCTTCCCAGCGACGAGGAATTGCGGAAAACTGCTATTGCCCAATTGCCGGGCCATCCCGACGAACGAACAATTACCGAAACCATCAACCGGCAAAAACAAGCGATCCTCCAACGCTATCCCCACCAACTGTCTGGGGGGCAACTGCAACGGGTTACCATTGCCATCGCGATTTCGGGCGACCCCAGGCTGCTGGTTGCTGACGAACCTACCACTGCCCTCGATGTTACCGTACAGGCGGCGATTTTAAATTTATTGCGCGAGTTGCGATCGCACCGCCACATGTCGTTGATGTTCATTACCCACGATTTGGGCGTGATTGCGGAAATTGCGGATAAGGTGGCGGTGATGTATCAAGGGCAAATTGTGGAATACGGTTCGGTTTGGGAAATTTTCTCCAATCCCCAACATCCCTATACCCAAGGTTTGCTGGCTTGTCGCCCGCAACCGGAAAAACGATTGCGCTACCTGCCCACCATTGCTGACTTTATGCAAGTCAAAGACCGCACTAGCAGCAACGGTCAAGATTTTCCCGAAATCGGCGACCAAGTCAGTTCTGAAGAGGTTGAAGACCGCCTGAGTTCCCTACAAAAACGAGAGGCGTTGCTTTCGGTACAAAGTTTACAGGTAGGATTTCCTATTCGCGGGGTTTTTGGCAATACCAAACGCTATGCCATGGCTGTCAATGGGGTTTCTTTTGAGCTTTTTGCTGGGGAAACGTTGGGGTTGGTAGGTGAGTCTGGTTGCGGCAAAACCACGCTCGCTCGTGCTTTGTTGCGTCTGGTGGAACCCATGAGCGGTACGATTTGGTTTGACAATGAAAACGTCACCAATCTCACTTTTCGGCAGTTGCGACGGCGGCGCCGCCAGATGCAAATTATTTTTCAAGACCCATTTAGCTCACTCAATCCCCGCATGACCATTGGTAATATTGTTATGGAACCGTTAAATATCCATAAAGAAGGGGGGACAAACAAACAAAAACGAGAACGGGTTGCTTATTTGTTGGACCGAGTGGGCTTGGATGCCAACTATATGAAACGCTACCCCCACGAGTTTTCCGGCGGTCAAAGGCAGCGGATTTGCATTGCCCGGGCGTTGGCGAACTATCCTAAGTTTATTGTTTGCGATGAGTCGGTTTCGGCTTTGGATGTTTCGGTGCAGGCACAGGTTTTGAATTTGCTGAAGGAGTTGCAGCAGGAGTTTGACCTAACTTATATTTTTATTTCCCATGATTTGGGGGTGGTGAAGTTTATGAGCGATCGCATTATGGTGATGAATCGCGGCAAAATTGAGGAAATTGGTTCCGCAGAACAAATTTACCGGCAACCGCAGACAGACTACACCCGCAGTTTGATCGATGCTATCCCCACCGGAGATTTGGAAAGCATTCAAAAACGTTTGGCTGGCTAGGAGGTTGACAAAACGTATAACTTATGGTACGTACGCCGCCATAAAAAGGAAGGCAAGAAAATTCAATGCACCGTGGTGGCAGTTCGGTGATATGGGATACTAAACTTGGAACATACAACTTGGAGGTGTACTCGTGGCCAAGAAGACTTTGGCGAACCTACCTGTTGAGGAACTTAACGGCAAGCGCGTGTTGGTACGGGCTGATTTCAACGTACCCATGAACGACAACGGCAACATTACCGACGATACTCGCATTCGCGCTGTCCTTCCCACTATCCAACATCTCATTGACAACGGTGCAAAAGTTATTCTCGTTAGCCACCTAGGGCGACCCAAAGGTCCGGACGAGAAATTACGCCTAAGCCCAGTGGGCATCCGTTTGGCAGAACTATTAGGCAAAAAAGTTATCACTTGCGATAACTGTATCGGCGAAACCGTTGCTTCCACCGTTAGCGAAATGAACGATGGCGATGTGGTTCTGTTAGAAAACGTTCGCTTTTACGCAGAAGAAGAACAAAACGACCCAGAATTCGCCAAACAACTAGCTTCGGTCGCCGATATGTACGTCAACGACGCTTTTGGAACGGCCCACCGCGCCCATGCTTCCACCGAAGGCGTTACCCACCATTTAAACCCTTGTGTCGGTGGTTTCCTTATCGATAAAGAGTTGCAATATTTGCTCGGTGCTATTGAAAATCCCCAACGCCCCCTTGCTGCGATTATCGGTGGTTCCAAGGTTTCTAGCAAGATTGGCGTCATCGAGACATTGCTAGAGAAAGTTGATAAATTGCTGTTGGGTGGCGGCATGATTTTCACCTTCTTGAAAGCCCGAGGCTACGGGGTAGGCAGTTCTCTAGTTGAGGAAGACAAACTGGAATTGGCGCGATCGCTGGAAGCCAAAGCCAAAGAAAATGGCGTAGAATTGATGCTACCCACCGATGTGATCATTGCCGATAAATTCGCCAACGATGCCAACGCCCAAACGGTGAAAGTTGAAAATATCCCCGAAGGTTGGATGGGCTTGGATATTGGTGCCGAAACCGTCAATGCATTCCAACAGGCCCTGCAAGACTGCAAAACCGTCATTTGGAACGGACCCATGGGCGTGTTTGAATTTGAGCGTTTCGCCGAAGGAACCAAAGCGATCGCGCGTACCATGGCAGAACTCACCGACAATGGTGCTAGTACAATTATAGGTGGGGGCGACTCCGTAGCCGCTGTAGAAAAAGTAGGTTTGGCCGAAAAAATGAGCCATATTTCTACTGGCGGTGGTGCTAGCTTGGAACTGCTAGAAGGCAAAGAACTCCCCGGATTGGTAGCCCTCAACGATGCCTAATACCAGAACCCAGACCAACCTTGTTGATAATCAAACAATAAGTAAATAATTCACAATAATAGGGGAGGTAAGGCATATTGTTCCTACTTCCCCCTTTCTTGATTAACGAGGTAGCTATGAGTTCCATTATCGCTGCCCTTGTCTCCGGTTTGGCGGTTTTGCTGTTATATGTTCGTTTTTCCATCCGCATGATTCACAGCAACGATATGGCCTTGGTGGAACGTTTGGGCAAATACAACCGCCAACTAGAACCCGGCATCAATTTCGTCATTCCCCTAATCGAAACAATTGTTTGTCGCTATAGTCGTGCCGAACAAATTTTAAACGTTCCTCCCCAAGAAGCCATCACCAAAGATAACGTTTATATCACGATCGATGCGGTGGTTTATTGGCAAGTTATGGATCTAGAAAAAGCTTACTATAACATCGATCGCTTGGAAGCAGCTCTGGAAAGTTTGATGAATACAACGCTGCGGGCAGAAATTGGTCGGATGAATCTAGAAGCCGCTGTTTCTGCCACCAAAGATCTCAATCAAATTTTATTAGAGCAAGTAGATAGCATTACCGCCAACTGGGGGGTAAAAGTAACTCGCGTGCAAGTAGAACATTTAGAATTGCCCTCAGACGTACGCGAATCCATGGCAGCGCAACAAGCAGCCGAAATTGACAAACGAGCTACGCTTTCCCAAGCCCAAGCAACAGCCGCCTCCATCGAAGAAATTTTGAAAGTATTGGGCACTCATTTTTCCGAACTACCCAGCGGTCGAGAAATTTTAAAGTTTTTGGTGGCCAAAAGATATGTGGAAGCCGCTTCCGAAGTGAGTCAAAGTCAAAATTCCAAAATTATTTTTATGGACCCCAAAGCGTTAACCCAAACCCTGGAAGACATGTTAGAAACCGGCGATATTTCTACCCTCGGTTCGGCACAAGCAACTCAAAATATAGAAGCCCAAACCCAACAACAAACGCAAGGGCAAACCCAACAGCAGCCATCCACACCATCTACCCAATCCCAAGGTCAAGCAACCACCCAATCGCAATCAAGTTCATCCC
>CAYZHY010000107.1:0-10542 GCA_964477525.1 uncultured Geitlerinema sp.
ATGGGGAAGGGGGTTTGGTAGGGGAACGGCTAAAATTTATTGGCATGTAGGTATGTAGGGGGAAGCCCCTGTGTTTCCCTTTCCTCCAGGTCAACTTGGAGATTTTCTACCCAGCTAAAATCCAGAATTGCCGAGAACAACCACACCACCTGCGTAAAACATTAAAACCAAAAAACTTTCAAAGCCGATTCTGCCGATGCCGTGTTTTTCCCGGCGCAACAATCCCAGCAGCAACAAGCCGGTCATGAGGATGGTGAGGGCAATTAAGAAAATCTGTGGCATTTGTAACGTCCCATAAATTGGCCCGGAACGGTAGCCAATGTCAGAAAAAGCCAACAATAGCAAATCGAAACTGTTGCCCCCAATGACACCACCCACAGCCAAGGTCAAAGACCCTTGACGAACGGCAGCAACTGTGGTAATCAATTCCGGTAAAGAGGTCGCCACGCCGGTAAACAAACTTCCCATGGAAGATTCGGAAATGCCAGTAGCAGCCGCGATCGCAATACCGGTTTTGGCGATCGCGTATCCAGCTACTCCCACAATCGCCGCCAAAAGGATAAATTGCCCCCACAATGGCCACAAACTGGTTCGCGAGGTGGATGCTGCTTCTGGCTTGTCTACCCGTGTTTGTTCCGTCAGTCGCGGCATCCACATGGGTTGTTCTTTGGTTTCCGAGACTAGCCGTAAGCCAAATATATAAGCCGCCACCAAGATAACGGTAGCGGGATGAACGCTCAACAAACTCCATTGCGGGCCAGACATGGCTAGTAGCGGAATCGAAAGCAGGGTAACCAGCAAGGTTCCTTGCATCAAATTCGCTATCGAGGCAGCAGCATGTTCCAAATTGGCTTTGCGGTAGCCAATATCAGCTAAAGCCAAAAATGCCGTTTGGGCGGCAATTCCACCGATCGCATTGCTGCTGGCTAGTTCGGGATGGTCGTTAACGGCGGCGGTGACGGAGGTAACAATTCCAGAGAGGGAAGTGCTGCCCCCTAGCAAAATACCGCCTACCATCGCTTCTCCCAACCCAGTACGATCGGCCAGGCGATCGCTAACCGCAGACATTTTGGTACCCATAGCCGCGATCGCGATCGCGGCGAGTCCAAAAACGATGAAATTTAGAAACAGAGAATCGAACGCCAAATCTACTTAATCGCAGCGGTTTCCTAAACAGCAAACAGTTAAGTCTCTATTTTATGGGAATGAAAGGTAAAAGTAGCCAACCCATAAAAAATGGTTGGCACCACGAGTTTTACTGAATCTCCTCATTGACCTCGTTCAGCGGTCGCCTTTTTGGAATTTCCGACTCCGAACGCGGCAGCAAATCGAACACTTCCCGGAATTTTTCATCCACCCGTTCGAAGGGAACTTGACCTTTGGCATTCAAAACCACTTGATTGTCTTGGTCTAAAAGCACCGTTTGCGGAACCACCCCTTCCCAATAGTATCCAGGTTCGGTGGCAGAATAGCTGTCTTTCGGCAAAATCGAATCCACATTGATGGGGATAAAATCCGTTACCCGTCCGTAAAACGACTGCAAGCGGGAAACCACCACCGAATACTGCTTGCAATCGCGGCTATCGTCGAGGAAAAACACCAACAATGTGGCATTGTCTGGGCGTTCCAAAGCCTGTTCCACACTTACTTTTGGGGGAACCAAAGCCCCATTGCCGCCGTACAAGGCAAAAATATTGCCGTCAAATTGATCGTCTTTGAGACCGGCTTTAGCGGGTGACATGGTTGCTAAAAAACAGCAACATACAACAGCCAGTAGTAATGCAATTGTCTTTTTAGAAAACATAATCTTTATGTCGATCTCCGTTTCTTTTTAGCGACAGCAGCTACAGTGGAAGAAATCTATTCGCCAAATCCCAACTTCCCGACGGCTAAAGAAGCTACCCACCAGCATTTTGCCGGTTTATATAGCTGTTTTAGCTGCCCAGAAGGAAGTTTTCCAATTGAGGGCATTTTCTGTTAAGTTGTATTTTCTTATCTGACCCCAAATTCTGGCAAACTACTATGAGCGATCTGTACGTTACTTGGTCGGAGTACCACCGCAAAATCGAACAACTCGCTGCCCAGATCTACCAATCTCAGTGGACATTTAACCAAATTGTCTGTTTGGCGAGGGGCGGCCTCAGACCGGGGGATATTCTATCGCGGATTTACGACGTTCCCTTGGCTATTTTATCGGTTTCTTCCTATACCGGTCCTGGCGGTCGGGTTCGGGGCAAGATTGCCTTTGCCCAAGATTTAACCATGACTTCGGAAAAATTGGGCGATCGCGTTTTGCTGGTAGACGATTTGGCCGACTCCGGCATTTCCCTGCAAGAAAGCGTTGCCTGGCTGCGCGATCGCTATGGGGAAAACATCCAAGACCTACGAACGGCTGTGTTGTGGTGTAAAGGCGAATCGGTTCTTATCCCCGATTACTACGTCGATTACCTTCCCGACAATCCCTGGATTCACCAACCTTTTGAAGAATACGAACGCATGAATGTAGAAGACTTGCTGGTTTGTTCCTAACCATACAGCCAAACCCACAACGGTAGCGTCAACAACAGACCAATGGAACCGGCTGCCAGCGCCGTCACGCTTAACTGGCGGTCCAAATCGTAGGCTTCGGCAATCACCAAGGTAACGAATGCTGGTGGCATGGCCATTTGCAAAACCATTGCTAGTCGCGGCGGACCAGTAATTCCCAACGCCGATAGCACCAAACCGGCAATGAATGGGACCACCAGCATTTTAATTCCCAAACTCACCGAGGCACGGGGCAAATTTTTCCAGGAGGATAGCTGGCTGAGGCGCATGCCAATCAAAACAATGGCCAATCCCAAGGAAATCCACGCCAACCCTTGCAATCCTGTTTCCATATTGGGGGGCAAGGTAACTTGCTTGAACGCCAACCCAAAGGCAATACTCCAGAAAATGGGATTTTTCGCGATCGCCCACAGGACATCCCACGATACCGATTTGTTGCTGCCAAATTTGGCTGCCAGCGCCACCCCTACCAGAGAAGCCCCCAACATGCTGCCAAAAAAATCGTAAAACAGCGCCCAAGCAAAATAATCGCTGCCCACCAACGTCAAATTTACGGGATAGCCCAAATAGCCGGTATTGCCTACCATAGAAGCCAGCAAAAAACTCCCTTGGGTGGGTGAGGCCCAAGGGGGCAATTCTTGGCGGCGGCGGTATCGCTGCCACAACCAAATCCACAGCCCAGCCATCCCTGCCCCCAGCAAAATCCCCATCCAAGCCGTTACTGGCGCCATCCAAACCGAACCCGATAAATTGGCGCGGCGGACAAAGGCGATAATGCTAATGGGAACGCCAAACCAAAAGAGATACATTCCCAAATAGCCGCTGATATACTGGGGAAGGGTTTTCCCTAAGACAAATCCCAGCAAAACGCCGCCACCCAGCCATTGGTACAAAGAAATTAATTTTTCGGACAACTCGGACATGAGTTTCGGTTGGTATGTTGCAGCGCCATTAGAAATTGTTCCAATTTATTGACAAATTGGAACCTTTATATTAAAAGAAATTTTATGATTTTTGGGTGTTTAACTAATAAAATGCACCCAAAACTGCCCGTCAGGAATGCACAACTGGCGAATCAGGCGGTAGGAATAGTGTAAATAGGCGCCGCTGAGGTCGGTTCGGTAGCCGGTAGAAAACCACTCGCCGTAGGGGTCGTGGACGATAAATCCGGAATCGTCGTAACCCACCAAAACCACGATGTGGCCGTAGGAAGTAAAATAACCGTGCGCCACTGCTGGATTTAGATCCGCTAGCCAGTCTTTGACCTCTTCAAAGGTAGCACTGGTACTAAAGCGATCGTTGCGGTGGTAATCTTGGATAATTTTCTTCAAATCGTAGGGACTGTGGCGGGAATAATCGCGATCGAGGGCGTAGCGATACAGTTCGTCTTCAAATTGCTTGTATTGGGAATATTCGGAACGACGATTGGCCTGCAAATATTCCAAACACATCGCCATAGCTGTCACGTTACAAGCCCCGGTGGGATTTTCCCAGTTATCCATCTGCGATTTGTAGGGAACATCCAGGCTGAGGGAGATGGGTTTGGGTTTGGGGTAGAGGGTAGTTTGACCGCTTTGGCTTTGTTGGTCGCTGAGAACTTCTACATGGGGGGCGTAAGCGTACCATGTATCGAAGCCTTTAAAGGTTTCGTTGAGCAAAACAAAGCGAATGTGATTGCGTTCTTTGGTGAAAGAACGAATCTCGAAGGTTTCGTTGCTCTTCACCTGATGTTTTTCCTCATCGTTCAGTTGGGATGACTGGATGGGTCTGCGTTTAAAAACGGTGTTGTGGACGATTTTCAGTTTTTGTGCCATAAGCTTTTTTCCATCTCCCAATTGCCGGCAGCCATAGGCAATAACCATTACCACCATACCTGAGATTGGCCTTATTTCTCGAAAATATCGATTTTGTTTTGGGATTTGTTGTTTCTAGCTACTGCGGGCGTCTATCCTAGAGAAAGACGGCTTGGCAACTGGAAGGCCTAGGGATAAATTTCATGAGCGATTCAACCAAACGTATTTGTATTGTCGGTGGCGGATTCGGAGGATTGTATACGGCCCTTCGTCTCAGTCAGTTTCCTTGGAAAATTCCCCAAGATGTAGAGATTACTTTAATCGATCGCGAGGATCGGTTTGTATTTTTGCCCCTGCTGTACGAGTTGATGACGGGAGAGTTGCAAAGTTGGGAAATTGCCCCTCCCTATATTGAATTGTTGGCGCAAACGGGGATTCGCTTTCATCAGGGCAACGTATCGCGTATCAACGTCCAACAGCAACAAGTACAGTTAGAAGCCGGCGAGGTATTTGACTACGATCGCTTGGTATTGGCGTTGGGCGGCGAAACCCCGTTGGATGTGGTTCCGGGGGCAGCGGACTATGCCTATCCGTTTCGCAGCATACACGATGCCTACCAGCTAGAGGAAAAAGTGCGATCGCTGGAAGCTTCGGACAAAGATATGATTCGGGTTGCGATCGTTGGCGGTGGCTACAGTGGTGTAGAGTTGGCTTGTAAGTTAAGCGATCGCTTGGGAGAAAGAGGTCGTTTGCGGCTGGTTCATCGCAACGAACGGATTTTGCCATCGTCTACTGATTTTAATCGCGAGGCAGCTTTACAAGCGTTGCAACAACGGGAAGTTTGGGTAGATACGGAAACCTCGGTGGTGTCTGTATCCGACGACACAATTTCTCTGGACTATCGCGGCCAAGTTGATGAAATTCCCGCCGATTTGGTGTTGTGGACGGTAGGAACGCAAGTCGCTTCAGCAGTTCGTTCCCTTCCCGGGAAACACAACGATCGCGGGCAGCTTTATACCAATGTTTATTTACAAGTACCAGAACACCCAGAAATTTTTGCTCTGGGTGATGCCGCTGAATGTAAAGATGCCAACGGCGAACGGGTTCCGGCAACGGCGCAAGCAGCTTTCCAACAGGCAGACTACGCAGGTTGGAATGTGTGGGCCTCTTTAAGCGATCGCCCGTTGTTGCCGTTCCGCTACCAGCATTTAGGGGAAATGATGACCCTAGGCGTAGACAATGCCACCCTCACCGGTTTGGGATGGCAGTTAGACGGACCCGCAGCGCATATTTTCCGCCGCCTAATTTATTTATATCGCCTGCCCAATCCCGACCATCAAATTCGTGTCGGTTTGAATTGGATTGCCCAGCCGTTGCGGGAGTTAATATTTGGCAACTAGTTGAAATGCGTACCGAGCGTGGGAGCGTGGGAGCTTGGGAGCTTGGGTGCGTGGGAGCGTGGGAGGAGTGGGAGGAGTGGGAGGAGTGGGAGGAGTGGGAGCTTGGGAGCGTGGGAGATATAATTGGTTGTTTTCGACCATGCCCCGATGCTCCGATGCCCCGATGCCCCGACTCTCCGACGCCCCGATGCTCCGATGCCCCGATGCTCCCTATTAACCTACAACCCTGCTGCCTGCTGCACCAATGCCTCCTGGAACCGAACCATCTCCTGCCGGGGGTCGGCATAGGTAACGCGAACTTCCAAGCGATCGCCGGGTTGGATCGAACGGTTGAAACGCATGGGTAATTCCAAACCCAATTCTTCTAATAAGATCGTTCCGAGATTGTCATCTGGGCGCAACCAGCGTAGCATTAGGGCTTGCCAAACTGTAGTATCTCCCTGACGGCGTAGATATTCCAATCCCCAGTAGCGGTTGGTTTGCCGTTCTACCTGGGTGGCTTCTTGGGCAGCAGCGGAAACGCTGGCTACAATCTCTTGTACTTCTTCTGGAGAAAAGGGTGGGTCTTCGCCACGCAGGTGGGCTTTCAGTTGGAAGTGAGCGAGCAAATCGCTGTAGCGACGAATGGGAGAGGTGACTTGCGCGTAGCGGTTCAATCCCAAACTCGCGTGGCGACCAGGGGTGAGGCTGGTTTCGCTGCGGGGCATGCAACGGCGCATGGCGCTGCTACGTACGGCCCCGGCAGGAAGTTGCATTAATTCTTCTTCTGGGGGAAGTTCTGGTTGTTGCTGCTGGCGATAGGGAATAGCCAATTGGTGTTGTTCTCCGTACCAGGCGGCGACTTCCCCGGTGAGAATCATCATTTCGGCGACGGCGCGTCTGGCAGGGGAGTCTTCGATAACTTGGATGGAGATGCTACCATCATCGGAGACTTTGATGGAACATTCGGGCATGCTGATGCCGATCGCCCCTTGTTGTTGCCGCCAGGTGTAGCGAATTTCTGCCCATTTGCCGATCGCTAAAATTTCTGGTTCTGCTTGGACCCCCAAATCCAGCATTTCGTCTACATCTTCGTAGGTTAGACGGTAGGTGGGAATGATGGTGCTGGGGGTAATGGTATAATCGGCGATCGCGCCGTCAGCGTCTAAAATAACGCCAAAGCTCAAAGCCGGGCATTTTTTTCCCTGAACCAAACTCATGGGTCCTGTCGCCAGGGCTTCGGGAAACATGGGAATCATCCCCGTAGGCAAGTACAGCGTGGTACTACGCCGCCTGGCTTCCAAATCCAATTCGTCGCCGACCTCAATCCAACGGGTGGGGTCGGCGATATGAATCCAGATACGTTCGGTGCCGTCTTCTAAATATTCAATACTAATGCCATCGTCGATTTCCTGGGTGCTTTCATCGTCGATGGTATACACCTTCAGATGGCTGAAATCGATGCGGTTGCTATCGCGATCGGCAACGGGAGAGTCGAGATATTGTTGGGCCACTTCCAGTACCTTGGCGGGGAATTGCGTGGGAATTTGGCTGCGCCGCAAAAATAGATTTTCGTGGGGACTCCATAACCCCAAATCCACGAGTAACTGGAAGGCAGCTTCCGGCGTTTCGGGACGTTCTAAGGTGGTTAGGATGTCTCTGGCTGTACGTCCGGAAGGTTCTTCGCCGACGGCAGCTAGTTTTTCTAAAGCTTCCAGACGTGGGCGATCGCTGGTAGCCCACTCGACGCTTTCCCCTTCCAGCGCTTGACGAATTCGCTGGAGGAATTCTTCTAGTTCTTTTTGTTTCTGGATGGCAACTTCTTGTTGGTGTTTTAAATCGGCAACTTGCGCCGCCGACCTCGGTTCAAATCGATTGTTGCCTTTTTGTTTGAAATATAACTTGTCTTCCGACAGCAAGTAGTAAGCTGCGTAACATTGGGCGGGCGTTCGATCGGAAAACAACAACTCAGACAGCTCTTCAGGAGCGATCGGAGCTGAGTCATCGTCCATAAACTCCCAGGCCACTTCCAAGCTAGAAGGATCCCAGTAGTTTTCTACTTGTTGCTGAAACGACGGAATATCTTCGGGAGTGTAGTCGCCGCCAGGAACGACATAGGTGACCTGCCGGGGGTGAACCGTATGGGATTGCCCCCGTTCGTCGGTGACCACCCAATGTTTTTTGCCTTCCGGACGTTCCACGACGGCGAGGCGGCGATCGCCATCTTGGCGAAATTCAATTAACTTTCCCTTCTCCACAGCTTTGACCTGCTAGCAACTCGTCTGCGCAATCGCTGCTTGGCGGCCGATTAGCCTTCCAAGTTGACAAAGGGCAATAAGGCTAAAATTCGAGCGCGCTTGATTGCCGTAGTTAAGTCTCTTTGCTGTTTGGCTGTCAAACCGGTAACGCGACGGGGCAGAATTTTACCGCGTTCGGTGATGAACTTCCGTAGCAGGTCTACGTTTTTGTAGTCGATCTCTTCGCCTGGTTTCACCGGCGATACGCGCCGACGGTAGTAGTTGACGTTGGTTGCCATTTTCTATTTCCCGATCCTTTTGCTGAACGCTTCTTACTTGGTTTCCTTGTGTACGGTGTGTTTGTTGCAGTAGGGACAGTATTTTCTAAATTCCATCCTACCAGAATGTTTCCGACGGTTTTTGGTGCTGGTGTACCGAGATACCCCGTTCGAGCGTTTGTCGGGGTTGGTTCGGCATTCCGTACACTCTAGTGTGATTACAACTCGAACTCCCTTAGCAGCCATAATTGTACCGATTGTATTGGGGTTAGCATATTTAACACAAATAGTTATTTTCGCACAGAACGTAGGGCAAGTTCAACCCATTTTTGAATTTTTACGTCTAACGAATAGCCACGCCTCGAAGAAGCTATAAAAGTATGGGTATAGCGATCGTGAAAGGATTGTTGGTTGGCATCATCGGTCCAAGCCGCGATCGCATCGGCCACTAGCGGAATCATCAATAAAAACGATGCCGAATTGCTAGCAAATAGAGCGTACAGGCCCCATAATAACAAAACTGCCTCGCCTGCTGTCATGGCTTCTCGTCGCAGCAGCATGTCTAAGTTGGGAACGCGCCGCCGCCGGTCAATGAGTTTCATGTCAAAGGCCCACCTGCCAATACTTTGACCTCGATTGCGACCGACGAAGAGAATGCGGTTGCCCAGCCAAGCTACAATCAAGAAGAATGTGTGTATAACTACATTAGGACTGATAATAGCCGTTACCAACCAGGCAACTAGAAAATCTAGTAAAAACGCACAAGCGCGGCGCCAAAATTGCGGTTTGGGCGGCAAATCGGAAATTAATTCGGCTTTCATGTTCCAAAAGCTCTCGGAAGCTGTACGGTTGGCAGCGATGTTGGATTTCTGCCTCGCTTGAAAGTTGGGATGGCGAGGTGGCTTTCTCTTGTTTCTATTTTCTACCCTAACTCGGGATTTCGACATCTCTTTTTCCTAGGTATAGTTTTTGCAAGTTGAAGGCATGGGAAATTGGGTTGTTTGGAGATAGCTGGGCCCCTTTTGACCTACTTACCGCTAAAGTGAACAATGGTTACAGTTTGTAGGTATTTTACGCGAGGTGTTCATGAGCGACGATCCATCTACAATTATGAAACAGCAGGTTGGTCAAGCTGCTGCCGCTAGAGTAGAATCGAATTCTGTTGTCGGTTTGGGAACCGGTTCGACCACAGCTTATGCCATTCAGTATATTGGCGATCGCTTGCAGTCTGGCGATTTAAAAAATATTCGCGGCATTCCCACTTCGTTTCAAGCGGAGGTTCTCGCCAAAAAATACGGCATTCCCCTAACTACGTTGGATGCGATCGATCGCATGGATATTGCCATTGATGGCGCCGATGAAGTAGACCCCAATCTCAATTTAATCAAAGGAGGCGGGGCTGCGCACACCCGGGAAAAGATTGTAGATTCTTTAGCCGACCAATTTGTGGTGGTGGTTGATAGTGGCAAGTTGGTGGATAAGCTAGGATCGAGCTTTTTGTTGCCGGTGGAAGTTTTACCTATGGCGATTTATCCCGTCATGCGCAAAATCGAACAGCTAGGCGGCAAGCCGGAGTTGCGCATGGGTGTAAAAAAAGCTGGTCCGGTGATTACCGATCAAGGAAATATGGTAATTGATGTCAAATTTGAATCCATTTCCGATCCGGCTGAACTGGAAAAAACCCTCAACAATATTCCTGGCGTTTTGGAAAATGGTTTGTTTGTTGGTGTGGCCGATGTGGTCTTGGTTGGCGAGGTGAAAGACGGTCAACCTTCCGTACGCCAATTGTAACTAAAAAGCGATCGTATGTTGGGGCGAACTTAGCTTCGCTCCATTTTTCGCGATCGCAGTTATTTAGAAACCATCAAATTGCCTGGGAAAATGGCCTAAAATTTTTGGTCTTCCTGTTTCGATATTGTGTTAAAAAAATAAATTATTATTCAATCTTGCTAAAATCAAACGAATTTATAATATTTTTACTTGAAATTTATACCATATGATTAGGATTTCCAATTTCCTGAAAAATATTCCATTTATATTTTATGTAAATTGCTTATAGTCTTATGAATCGATTTGTATATAATAGAATTGCGTAGGGTCGTTTTGTAAATCCCTTATACTTAATTCTCGTAGGGTGGGCAAATGGATATAATTTCTGGTGAAATTTTGAAACGAACGCAATTTGCCCCCTAAGAGCTACTCCTTAAACAGCTCTTGAAATTTTACATCAATTTTTAGAAGCACAAGGATTGGATTTTGAGGCACAAGGATTGGATTTTGAGGCACAAGGATTGGATTTCGAGGCACA
>CAYZHY010000107.1:10642-11926 GCA_964477525.1 uncultured Geitlerinema sp.
GAGGCACAAGGATTGGATTTCGAGGCACAGGGATTGGTTTCTTTGCTTGAACCGGCACAAGGATTGGATTTCGAGGCACAGGGATTGGCACAACCAACCATTGTCCCTAAACTTAGAGTATAAATAGCAGCTAGCGTAGCAAGATACTTAACTTTCATGGCTTCTCCTTCAGGTAGTTAAATGATTTGAGAATTGTAAAATAGCAACTTATACCAAATCCACTTCAGATAGATTTGCTATTTATCAATTGAAATTCCCTATGTAAAGGCAATTCGCGAATTGCCCCTCCCAAATTTTCGGGATCTACAATCGGATTTGGTACGAACGGCACATAGCTACGCGATGCGCAGCCAAACAAACTTACATTACGTCTTCTAAAACGATCGATACGATCTAGAAATCTTCATGCTGGCTTATTTAGTTTGCTATTCTATTTATAACCAACTTCGTTTAATTTTTCCTGAAAGAAAAATTAATAAAAGCTAAACGATTCGGTAGTAATTTTAAGGAAATTCTCAGGATATTTTTATAAAAATCTCAGACAATTGCTGGCAAAATCTTTCCCAAAGCGCTTCTTTGGCGTACCTCGATTGATGTAGATTGATAGGAAAATAGACAAAACCTAAGGAGATATCCATGAGTTGGGATTGGCTAGTTACCAATGAAGGAAGTTGCGAACCGGTTTCTACAGATACCGACAAAACCTCACCAGAGAGAACATATCGCCTTTATCGCTTTTTAACCGATTTAGAAGATATCCTAGATAGTATACCATCCGATCGCGATCGCTTGAATGCAATTAGACCTTTGGTACGTCGTTTGCTAACTGATTCGGATTGGTTGCAAGGAGAATATCTAGAACCCGACCCAGAAACTGGCTGGTCAGTTTTGATGCTATACGATGAACCGGATTTTCCCATTACCATTCAGACAGTGGTTTGGCTTCCCGGTCAAGTTTCGCCAATTCACAACCATGCGGCTTGGGGGTTGGTGGCGATGTTGCAAGGTCGCGAAAAAAATCGATTTTGGCGACGATGTGGCGATTCTCAATATCCCAATCGCGTGGAACTAGCTGGGGAACAAACTGTAGAAGCGGGAGAAATTATTACTTTTCTTCCCGATGCTATTCACAGTATAGAAGCTATGGGAGACGAACCCACTGTTAGTTTTAACCTCTACGGGGTAACTGATTATGAAAATCGATTGGAGTTCGATTTAGAAACAGGTACGGCACGTAATTTTTAATTAATTTTCGTCGATCTCGCGTTTGGCATTGTATCGGAA
>CAYZHY010000108.1:0-3672 GCA_964477525.1 uncultured Geitlerinema sp.
ATACGATCGATAAATCAATTGAAAACTCGGTCGAATTTATTTCAACCATAATTTTATATTAAATATAAACAATAATGTGCTAGGTGATTGAAATAAAACTTTTATGTTTTTCTGAATTTTGATACTTGCATAGGAAATATGTTGCCTTTTTTCAACAATTTATTGTACACAATCCGAATAAAGTACCCGACATTGCCATCTACCGATCGCCCCATGTGCCATAAAAATTTGCGAAAGTGGATATAACAATTTTTATGGAGGAGGGGCGACTTTGGCAACGTAAAAGTTGTAAAATGGGTCAACGATTCGTACAGTAGAAAATACCCAGAAAACAAAACGATTTGGCGAAACGTCTATAAGGGAGTTCAGCATGACCATAAGCGCCGATGCCACGAAACCTCAAGAAAATCGCGGCGGTAACGAGATCCCGGATTTTTGCGAGGGGATTCAATATTTTTCAGAAACGATACCAGAGCTAGAAACCTACGGTAGCGAACCGGCGATCGCTGAGGGGAAAACCGCGATCGCTTCTTCTAGCGACCCAGCAGCGGTTTATCAAACCCTCTTGGCGGCGGATGCGTTGCGCTATTTAACCCTACAAGTCACTGCTACTAAAGGGTCCGGACACCCCGGCGGCTTCGCCAGCAAGGCAGAAGTATACGCAGCTTTGGTCATGCTGGGGTATAAAAATATTATTACCGAAGTCGGACACCATGCCCCTGGTTTCTACAGCGCCATGTTCTTGGACCGTTCCCTAGAAGAAATGGGAATTTCCAACGTCCAGCAACTGCGCGATCGCTTCCGGGAACACCAAGGACTGTTGGGTCACCTTTCCGGACAAATTCCTGGATTGCTCAATCCCGCCGGTCCTCTGGGACAGGGGCAACACTTTGCCATGGCAGGTGCCAAATTGCATCCGGAGGTTCTGTTTCCAGTCACTATTGGCGATGGCGGTATTGGCGAACCCTACGTCATGAGCAGCATGGCGCATTTTAACACCGCCTATCCCAATATCACCAATTTCCTTCCCATTCTGGTTTGGAACGGGTTCTCCCAAGAACACCACAGCATGGTGTCTACCAAACCCAACCAGGAAATGATTGACTACTGGCGCGGTCACGGCTTCCAAGAAATTATCTTGGTCAATGCCAAAGACTACGACGATGCCAACCAACCAGGAGAATACGTAGACAGTACGAAGTTTTCCTGGAAACAGCGCATGGCCTTTACCCAAGCGGTCTTGGAAGGAGTGGACCGTGCTGCCAAATCGGCTATGAGTGGCAAGCTGACCGTCTTTATTATCAAACAACTTAAAGGATCTGGTATCCATACATATGGTGCCAAATCTCACAACTTAAAGCCTGGGGATACGCTGGAAAAACCCCATATTATCGAAGCATTGCAAAACCGTGCGCTACCCGCACAAGCTTGGCAGTTGGTACGTAGCAACTTCTCCCGCGCCAGTGGCGGACCCGCCGTCAAAACCGTGGTGACGGAAAATCAATTTTCACTGCCAGATGTCGGTGAACTAAGTTTAGAAGAATTTGAAGTTGGCGGCGAGAAAAAAGTAGCCACCACAGCCTTAGGCGCGATCGCGGCGCAAGTGGGACAAAAAGACCCCAATTTCTTGGTCAGCAACGCCGATGGCAACGCTGCTTCCGGCATTAACAACATCAACATGGCGCTGAAAATTATTCACCCCACCGCCGACGAAGATTACCATCAAGCACCTCAAGGACAGGTTTACGAACCCCTCAGCGAAGATGCTTGTGCTGGCTTGGCAGCGGGATTGTCTCTGTTTGGCGGGCGATCGCTGTGGTGTTCTTACGAATCCTTCGCCGTCAATGGCTTGCCCATCTGGCAAACCGTAACCCAAGCCATGGCAGAGTTGCGTCGTCCTACACCGGCTACGGTTACCCTATTTACAGCAGGTGCTTTGGAACAAGGTCGAAACGGCTGGACCCACCAACGTCCGGAAATTGAAAACTACTTTGCGGCCATGATGCGCAATGGCAATGTTTTCCCCTTGTTCCCTTGCGATGCCAACAGCATCCAAGTCTGCTATCAATGGGCGCTGACGGCGAAAAATAAAGGCATTACCATTACGGCCAGTAAATCTCCCCTACCAGTGCGGAGTACGTTCGAACAAACTCGCCAGGCTTTGCACGATGGTGCTGTGGTGTTGCAAGAGACGCCAGGAGATAAGACGGTGGTCTTTGCCGTCATCGGCGATATGACCTTAATTCCCGCCTACGAAGCTGCGGAAAAACTAGCAGAACAAAATATTGGGTCCAAGATTGTTTCCGTTATTAACCCGCGTCGTTTGTATCGTGCCCACGATACGGCTTGGGAAACTTGCGCCGAACCCGACGGCGATTTTCTCAGCGATGCTAGCTTCCAGCGTTTGTTTGGCGGCGATGCGTTGATTGGTATTACTGGTGCTGGCAGTGCCATGTTTGAACCCATCATGCTACGCAGTACTGCGAACCGGGATATTTTTGCCTGGAAGCGCGGCGAAACCGCTGCCAGTGCTTCCCAAGTGATGGAAATTAATGGCATCACCGCGGATAATTTGGCCAAACGCGCTGTGGAATTGATGGATTAGTGCCAACGGAAAGCCCTGACTTGGGAAGGCAATTTGTAACGAACTCCTTGCAGGGCTGAGGTATAAATCGGCCCTATTTCCGAAAGTCTGTTTTTATCAACCCCTCAATAAATATGCGATTTTAGGGTGGGCCTTGCCCACCCTACAGGTTTTTTTATTCTCCCTGAAAACCGGGTGCTTCTGCCCGAACCGCCGTGCTTAAATCTGGAGTAAATTCAATTTCGTAATCAAAGGGAGATTCCGTATCCTGGCCGGTATTTTCCATAGCGGTGGTATCAGTGTTTCTAGGGGAGAAGAAAGATTCGGCTTGTACCACCAAATTTTCTCCGTTGAGGGATAAATCGTTAACGGTGAGGGTATTGCTATCGCCATTGTCGAGAACCGCCGACAGGAAGGTAGCGTTGGTAATGTTGCCGTTGTCGGGATTCACTTTCGCAATAACGGAAATTTCGGCGCCGCCACCTTGACCGTAACTACTTAACCAACCGTTGCTGGCAAATTCTCGGAAGTCTTGTTCGGGTTGCCCTTGCGTACCAGTAACGCTAAAGACGGCGTAGAGGTTATCGGTACCATCCCATAACAAGCCATAGCCGGTACTGTCGTCGTTGGTGGTTTCGTAATCCTGACGCTGCCAATCGAGTTCGCCGTCAGTAAAACGCATCAAAACTGGGTCTTTATTGTTGTTAGAAACTTGTTCGTAACCAATATATAGGCTGCTGTTATCGATGGTTACGGAAGGTCCGTTTAAAGCATCTACGGCTTGTTCGTTGGTGGTATCAACGCCAGAGAAGTTTACGCTGTTGGAATTAGAAACGGAAACGACAGGTTCGACGGCATTATTATCATTATTGCTATCTTCAGAATCACCAGTATCACCAGTATCGCCTGTATCGCCGCTATCTTCAGTGCTTCCGCTATCGCTGTCATTATTGCTACCATCAGAGTCGCTAGTATCGTCAGAATCACCACTGCCAGAAGAATCGCTGCCATCACCAGAACTGCTACTATCATCGGAATCTCCCGTATCGCCACTATCGCCAGTATCTCCCGTATCGCCGGTATCGCCA
>CAYZHY010000108.1:3772-11904 GCA_964477525.1 uncultured Geitlerinema sp.
CGGTATCGCCGGTATCTCCCGTATCGCCGGTATCGCTATCGTCGTCAACAATGGTGACTGTGGTGGTAGCGCGATCGCCTAAAGGAACACCAGTACTCTTGGTTAGCTGCAATTCAATGGTTTCGTCCGGTTCTACTTCGCTATCGTCGTTGATAGGAACGGTAAACGTGGCGCTGGTTTCACCAGTGGCAAGAGTCAAACTACCAGAAACCGCTTGAAAATCTTCACCGGCCGTGGCCGTACCACCAGAACCCGTGGTGTAGTTTGCTACCACATCACGAATGGGGTCGCCACCTCGTTCGACAGTAACCGTTGCCGTTCCAGCATTTTCATCCACTTGCACCGTTTCTTGGGCAAAGGAAATGGTATTTTCTCCTTGTTCCGTCGTTCCAGTTGCATCAAAATCGGTACTGGAAATTGTACTTGGGTCTACATCCGATAAAACCGCCAAATACCGACCGCGACCCAACTCGCGAATAACCGTATCGCCTTCAAACTCTCCCGTTCCGGCTGTTACTTCCAATTGGTTAAAACTCAAACCTCCTTCCAATTGGAAGAAATCCACCTCATCGGTAAAATCAGTAATAACATCAGCCGAACCAACTTCAAAACCACCACTAGCTGCCGAAAGGACAAATTTATCGCGACCGCTGCCCCCTGTTAGCGTATCGGTACCGGCATCGCCGTAGAGTTCGTCGGCCCCCATGTCACCAAAGAGGCGATCGCTGCCGGCGCCACCGCGTAGAGTATCGTTCTGTTGGCCGCCGTAGAGGGTATCGTTGCCTTGGTTGCCGTTGAGAACGTCGGCTTGGGTGTTGCCAAATAACGAATCGTTTTCGCTGCCACCGGCCAGAGAATCGCTACCGCTATCGCCCAATAGAACATCAGCACCCAAATTGCCTAAAAGCCAGTCATCCCCATTCCCGCCACGGAGAGTATCGTCATCCTGGCCGCCATACAAGCTATCGTTGCCCTGATTGCCATTGAGAATATCATTTTGGGTATTGCCAGCCAGCCAGTCATTGCCACCAAGACCAGCAATCTCATCAACTCCCCCCAAACCAGCGATCGTATCCGCCTGTTCGCTACCGGAGATGCGATCGTCCGATGGGGTAGGGGAAAAAACTTGCAAACTTTCAACGTTCAGATCGAGAGCAGGTTCCATGGGGACTCGGTCCTAAATAAAGTATGAGATGGAAATACGATTTTTGCTCGTTTTAGGTGCTTTTGGTTGCTTTTCCCCGAATGGCAATCGATAAAATGGCTGATTTTTGGGAACTCTAAAAACGATCGGCAAGCTTACGATCGTGGTAGTCTACCATCAATTCTTCCCGAAAAAATCGATAAGATTGAAACAACTAGCAAATTGTCCGTTTCTATCTTAGCCATGACCGACACAGTCCACAATCATGCAATCGATGCCACCATGGCCCAAGCAACCCAGCGATCGCTGTTGCCTTTTATTGGTTCCGAAGTTCAAGTTCCTTACCAGCAAGCGCGCGCGATCGTGTTGCCGGTTCCTTTTGAAGCCACAACCACCTACCGCAAAGGATGCCAACATGGACCGGCTAGCTTGTTAGAAGCATCGGACCAGTTGGAATATTACGACGACGAATTCGATGGTGAAATATGCTGGCCCGTAGGGATTCATACCACAGAAGCCGTAGCCGATACGCGCGGTGGCCAAGCCATTTCACCAGAAACCATGGTACACCTCACCCAGGATCGGATCGCCCAATTCATTGCCGACGGAAAATTTGTCATTGCCATCGGCGGCGAACATAGCATTACCAGAGGAATTATCCAAGCCTATCACCAAGCCTATCCCACTGAACCGTTTACCGTGGTCCAAATTGATGCCCATGCCGATCTGAGGCCGGAATACGAAGGGTCAGAAAACAACCACGCCTGCGTCATGCGTCGCGTGGTCGAGTTGGGGTTGCCTACCTTGCATGTGGGGATTCGCCATCTCTGTCAGGAGGAAGCCGACTTCATAAAAACCCAACAACTACCAGTAATTTGGGGGCGAGAAATAGCCACAGATCCTCATTGGATAGAACGCGCTCTAGCAGCAATTTCTACAGAAAAAGTGTTTGTTACCATCGATCTAGATGGTCTCGATCCAAGTTTGATGCCTGGGGTTGGCACTCCCGACCCAGGTGGTTTGAACTGGTATCAAACCACAGCTTTCTTGCAGCGAGTTTTTGCCTCCCATCAAGTGCTGGGTTGTGACATTATGGAGTTAGCCCCCGTTATGGATTCTGTAGTTTCCCAGTATACGGCGGCCAAACTTCTTTACAAAGCCATTGGCTATAAAGCTATTGCAGCGCAATGGCTGGCTACGAGAAGTTTTTAAATTAACTCAGCCCATCTTATAACGATCTAGAAAAATGAGCGTCATAGAAATGAGGGGTACGCCCATCGGTAGCTACGCACCGGATTTTGAATTACCTGGCACGGATACACAAGTGCATCATCTCTCCAAGTATTTGGAGATTTATCGCTCAGTTGTAGTGGTATTTTTGAGCAATCAATGTCCCTACGTACAATCGTATTTGCAACGTTTAAAACAATTGCAAGCAGATTGGCAAGAACGGGGATTTGCAGTCATTGGAATTAATGCCAACGATACCCTCCACGCAGCTGAAGAAAGTCTCGAACACATGCGAACTTTTGCCGACCAGCAGCAGTTGAACTTTCCCTATTTGCGGGATGTCAACCAAGATGTAGCCAAATGCTTTGGGGCCAAAAAAACGCCAGAGGCCTTTTTGGTGAACCAAGAGGGGGTTTTGTGTTACAAAGGAGCTATTGACGATTGTCCCGATACGCCGTCGGGGGTCACGCAAAATTACCTACAAGATGCTGTGGCCCTGGTGATGGCAAGACAAACCGTAGAAAATCCCCAAACAGAAGCCATTGGTAGTACCATTTTATGGCGAGGGGAAACCAAATCGTAACTTCCCCACAAACTCAGCCAAAGCAAGGAGCTAGACAAACTCCCCCAGAAATATAGTGGCAAATTGCCTTTGTACTGCTATCGTATGGGGGGAGGTTATTTGAGTTAAAAATATTTATCGAATGGGGAAAGTATATCAGCGGATATTATTAAAAATTAGCGGGGAAGCCATCATGGGGGATTTGGGCTACGGTGTTGATTCCAAAGTAGTCCAAGCTGTCGCCCAAGAAATCGCCAATGTCGTCGCGGAAGGCGTACAAGTAACTGTCGTGGTCGGCGGTGGGAATATTTTTCGCGGTGTCAAAGCAGCCGCAGCTGGTATGGATAGGGTCACTGCTGACTACATTGGCATGATTGCTACTGTCATGAATGCTTTAACCATGCAAGATGCCCTGGAACAAATTGGCGTTCCTACCCGCGTCCAATCAGCGATCGCCATGCAAGAAGTGGCGGAACCCTACATCCGGCGTCGTGCCGTTCGCCACCTACAAAAGGGACGGGTGGTGATTTGTGCGGCTGGTTCGGGAAATCCATTTTTTACCACCGATACCACCGCTGCTTTGCGCGCCGCAGAAGTTGATGCGGAGGTCATTTTCAAAGCTACTAAAGTGGATGGGGTTTACGATGCGGATCCCTTTGTGGATCCCAACGCGCATCGATATCAAAGTCTCAACTACAGCCACGTTCTCACTAATGACCTGCGGGTTATGGATAGCACGGCGATCGCTTTGTGTAAGGAAAACAATATTCCTATTCTTGTCTTCGATCTCTCGGTACAAGGAAACATTCACCGAGCGATTATGGGAGAGTCTGTAGGAACTATCGTAGGAGGTTACTGTGAAGTTATCTGACATTGAAAATTCTATGAAAAAAGCCGTCGAGGCAACGCAACGATCTTTTAATACCATTCGTACGGGACGTGCCAATCCCTCGTTGCTAGACAAGGTAACGGTGGATTACTACGGTAGTGAGACCCCATTGAAATCTTTGGCCAACATCAGCACCCCAGATGCCACAACCATTACCGTGCAACCGTTCGACCCCAATACCTTAACCGCCATTGAAAAAGCGATTTCCGTTTCGGATTTGGGACTGACTCCCAACAACGATGGCAAGGTTGTACGCCTCAATATTCCACCGCTGACCAACGAACGTCGCCAAGAATTTGCCAAACTGGCCAGCAAATATGCGGAAGAGGGGCGCGTTTCCATTCGCAATATCCGTCGCGACGCTGTCGAAGAAATTCGCAAGCGAGAAAAGAACGGCGACATTTCCCAGGATGATTCCCGGGATGACCAGGACAAAATCCAAAAGTTGACCGACAAATATATAGGCAAGATTGACGAAATGTTAAAAGAGAAAGAAGACGAGATTATGACGCTCTAACCCCAGCCGTTCTATCTTGCTTCAGCTTTGGGATTGGTGCCTGCCGTTTTTGCCTAGTTCGGCGATCGCTACCTGGGGAAAGGGTCAGTTGTGGGTAAGCCTCAACTCCCCTATTGACCCAACGGCAGGCACCGATAATAAAACTTCATCATATTTTCAGGGAAAACACCTGTTGAAATCCTGGTATTCTGATTAAAATAGCAGGTGAAGTCTTGATAGTATAGTATTAATCGGTCTACAGGCAGCCAAGCCATATCTTGGTCTAAGTTCTGGTAGTAGCAGCAAGGGTTTTCCAAGCCTGCCTCTTTTGGAAACGGACTGTTGAATGCTGGTTGTCTGCCGATTCTCCCCCGTTGTAACGTACGAGGAACCGACCACTTCGCTTTATTACCGTGAGTCCAAAAAAATCCAACAAGCGCAATTTACCTCGAATCAATCAAAACATCTCCTATCCCAAGGTGCGAGTTGTTGACACCAACGGCGATCAGCTGGGAATTATGCCTACCCGGGATGCCGTAGCGATCGCGTCAGAAAAAGAACTCGACCTAGTGTTGGTCAGTGACAAAGCTGACCCCCCTGTTTGCCGGGTCATGGACTACGGCAAGTACAAATTCGAACAGGAAAAACGGGCACGAGAAGCTAAGAAAAAGCAACACGCGGCTGAAGTCAAGGAAGTGAAGATGCGCTATCAGATTGAGGAACACGACTATAAAGTGCGCCTCAATCAAGCCGAACGCTTCCTAAAAGATGGCGACAAAGTAAAAGCTACGGTGATGTTCCGGGGTCGCGAAATTCAGCACACCAATCTAGCTAAAGAACTGCTAGAACGTTTGGCAGGAGATTTAGAAGAGGTGGCTGAAATTCAGCAAAGACCCAAACGGGAAGGTCGCAGCATGATGATGATGCTAAGCCCCAAAAAAGCTGAGAAAAGCAAAAGTTAAACTGGGGAGGGCTTCGAGGGGGGTTCCCATCGAATCCCTATAGCCAAGTAACAGTGCTTCTATCTACCCGTTTCCTATGGTAGCCAACATTCCTCCCTATGCTTGGTGTCGTCCCATTGGTCTAACTTGGGACGACCTTTATGCGGTTTCATCCGCCAGTGACTCAGACCCAGGGATGGCCCGTGGTATGCCCTTAGGTGGTTTTGGGTCTGGTTGTTTGGAACGTTCCCCGCAAGGGGCGTTTCGCTGGTGTCCTTTCGACAGCCAAACGCCGCAGTGGCAACCTTTGCCTGGCTGTCAGTTTGCCGTTTTTGAAGACACGGGAAAACACCGCCACGCTTATGCTCTGTCTGTCAACCCTCCCGCCGATGGCAGTTTGTCGGCCTGGCAGTGGTATCCCCAACAAACCGAAAATGGTGGCAGTACGGGCACTTATAGCGTTCTGTATCCGCGCAGTTGGTACGAATACCAGGGGGTTTTGGACACTTCCCTATCTTGCGAACAATTTTCCCCCATTTGGGCAGGCAACTACCAAGAAACCAGCTATCCCACCGCCGTTTTTTCCTGGGTTGCCCACAATCCGAGCGATCGCCCCATGACCGTCAGTATCATGATGAGTTGGCAAAATACCATTGGTGCATCGGAAGACTTTGACGGGTCAACCCGGGGCAACTACAACCGATTGGTAGAAGATTTCCATCGCCTCGGCTGCGTCATGAGTCGCCTAAAAGTTGGCGATGTGGGGTCTGGCGATGGGCAATGGGCGATCGCAACAGTAGACAATCCCGCCGTGGAAGTTTTTTACCACACCCGCTGGCATCCCACAGGCGATGGTAGCGAAATTTGGCAGCCTTTCTCCACGGATGGTTCTTTACACGATATCGAAAACGAAGAACCAACCACCGAAGACGAACAAATTGCCATTGCCATTGCCGTTCGATTTACCCTGCGACCCGGCAAAACTCGTAGGGTACCCTTTTTCCTGGCTTGGGATTTCCCCACCCGTTCCTTTGGCAACGGTCGCACCTACTACCGCCGCTATACCGACTTTTTCGGTCGCAACGGCAACCAAGCCTGGTCGGTGGTACGCACTGTCTTAAAACACCACCAAGACTGGCTGGAAAAAATCCAAGCTTGGCAGCAACCCATTCTCGACAATCCCGATCTCCCCGATAGCATCAAAATGGCGCTATTTAACGAACTTTACCTGCTAGCGACCGGCGGTACCTTCTGGAGTGCCACCGAAAACGAATATCCCTTCGGTCGGTTTGGTGTATTAGAAAGCTGGGATTCTCCCTACTACGAAAGCTTGGATGCGCGTTTGTACGGTTCTTTTGCTTTATTGCTGTTGTGGCCGGAACTGGAAAAATCGATTCTGCTGGCTTTTGCGGGTGCCATTCCCAAAGCCGACGTTCGCGAAGTGTGGACAGATGAGAATATTTCCCAACTGGGCAACCAGCAAAATCCCAGTATTCGCAAGTATCCCGGTGCCACTCCCCGGGATTTGGGTCATCCCCAGGAACACCCTTTTGAGGAAACCAACTATACAGGCGATGGCAATTGGCAAACCGATCTGCCCAGTATTTTTACCTTGCAAGTCTATCGGGATTATCTATTAACAGGCAGCACAGATGAGGAATTTTTACAGGAATGCTGGCCGGCTGTCGTGCAAACCCTGGACTATTTAAAACAGTTCGATGGCGATGGGGATGGCATGCCAGAATATCGGGGAATAGCGGCTGGCAGTGGTGGTCTGTGGCTGGCGGCTTTGGAAGCTGCGATCGCAATGGGAAAAGAACTATTAGAATTTCAAATCGATATAGAACCAGATCCGCAAACAGCGATAGCCAACTACCAACAATGGCTGGCAACGGCAACTCAAGTCTATCAAGACCAACTTTGGAACGGTCGCTACTATCGTGCCCATAGCAACAGCGAAACCGATGTGGTGGTTGCCGACCAACTGTGGGGATCGTTTTTTGCCCAATTGCTGGATTTGCCGGATATTGTACCTCGCGATCGCTTGGCAACTGCCCTCGACACCATTTACCAAACTTGCTTGCTAAAATCTACCAACAGCCAAGATTCTCCAGGCATAGCCACTCGCTTCAGCGATGCCTCTGATGTAGAAGGATCGACGGGCATTACCTGGGGATTGGCTGCTTTGATGGTACAAAACCAGCGTAGCGAATCAGGCTTTCAACTAGGCGAAGCGATTGTTCGGCGAATATATGAGGGAGGATGGCAGTTTCGGACCCCAGCCGTTCTCACTGCCGATGGTCAAATTCGCGAAAGCTATTCTTTGCATGGTTTGGCGGTTTGGGCGGTTTTTGCGGTATTGACAAATTTACAGAAAAATGGTAAATAAAAACAGCTAAAAAAAACCCAGATGCCACATACATCTGGGAACTCCTTCAGTTTGACCAAGATGAAACCAGGATAGCCATGAGAAACACTCGAAATCGTTACGTTGGTGCTAGCTGGAGTGCAACCATCGTCGCGAGGAGCGGGTGTTTCCTGGGGTTTCCCTATTTTCTATCTTCTTTTGCGCTGCTGAATTTTTTCTGAATATGGACAAAGTTTTTTCTGAGAATTGCCATCCAAACCCGCAACGCCAAAACCACAAATTTCTTGTAGGGACTCCCACCAGTTTGGTTCATCGATTCCCATTAGAGTTTTGTGGTCTATATGAAACGGATTTTGTAGGATACGGTTTTTTTTGTTAAGTTTTTTGAAGCGATCGCGTTTTTGATTGCAACTTGATTGAGTACAGTATTTTTGCACAAACATCCTCTATGTCGGTCTTCTAGCTCTTGGACCGTACGCTACATACCTGCAAGAATAACTAT
>CAYZHY010000109.1:0-11819 GCA_964477525.1 uncultured Geitlerinema sp.
TCTACCCGCCACCACGAGGACGCTTAACAAACTGTCTGCAAAACAGGTACAAATCAAAAATGACCTAGTAAGCTAATAAATAGCCAGTAGAATGATTGCAAATCAAGCCAAAATCTCTATGATGAATTTACTACTTTCTCAATCCAGCGCGATCGCTTCTCAAAACGTGACTTCCCAAATTTCCCCTTGGTTGATGTCGCTGCTATATCCTCTAGGAGAACATATTGTTTTACCTTCTTATTTTGGTTCTATTGAAATTGTGGGCGAAGACAAGATTCCCAGCGATGGTGCTGCGATTTTAGCACCCACCCATCGTTCCCGTTGGGATCCCCTCGTCGTTTCCCTAGTCGCTGGACGTGGTGTTAGCGGTCGGGATTTGCGGTTTATGGTCACTGCCACCGAGGTAACGGGGATTCAAGGTTGGTTTGTCAGACGGCTGGGAGGATTTCCTATAGACGTTCTGCGTCCGGGAGTTTCCAGCTTGCGTCACGGCATTGACCTACTGTGCGACCGGCAAATGATGGTTATTTTTGGCGAAGGTGGCATTTTTCACGACAACCAAGTTCACCCCATTAAAGCCGGTTTGGGTAGGCTTGCCTTATACGCACAAGATTTAGACCCCACCCTCAACACCAAAATTTATCCCATCAGCATTCGCTACGGCTGTTTGCCAGTTAGCTGGCGCTGCGGCATTCGCATCGAAATTGGCGATCCCCTAGACGTTGCTAGTTACTACCAAGCTGATACTGTTAAATCAGCAGCCAAGAAGGTTAATAAAGATTTGCAAACTTTCCTGCAAGAGTTGGACCGGGGAAATGGCGGACCGAAGTGAACTCGGAAGAGGGGGATCTTAAGGCTAAATCCGACGCTCGCTTAAAAACTATATTTTATATAGAGGAGGGGGAGGAGGGGGAGGAGTGGGAGGAGTGGGAAGAGTGGGAGGAGGGGGAAGATATAGAAAATGATTGCTTCTCCCAATTTCCCTAGTTTTTATGTTTTGACTATTTTTCCTGGGAGGCAGAAGGAATGACCACGGAAAAGGTGGTGCCAACGTTTACTTCGCTGTATACTTGAATTTTTCCTTGTAAAAGTTCTACGTATCGTTGCGCGATCGCTAGTCCCAAGCCGGTACCGGGAAGCTTGCCGACGTTGTTGGCGCGGTAAAAACGTTCGAACAAACGAGATTGTGCTTCTGGTGGAATGCCAATGCCAAAATCTCGGACTTGGAAAACTGCCTGTTGCGGTTGGATTTGCAAGTCGAGGAAAATGGTAGAACCTTCTTGAGAATATTTGAGAGCGTTGGAAATCAAATTTACGAGAATGTGACGTAAGGCAGCTTTATTGGTACAAAATTCTCGATTATTATGATTTAGGTCGGAACTTTGCTTGTTTTGATGGTTGTAGGTAAAGACAATTTCGTGTTTTTGACTGTCTGCCATTCGCATTTCTTCTACCAATTCCTGACAGTAGGTCTCTAAATTAAAGCAATCGGCTTGGCTTTCTAGTTGGCCCAGTTCGGCTTTGCCCAGCAATAGAATATCTTCAATGAGTTCTCCCATGCGGTTGGCAGAATCTAAAATGCGTTTGATGTAGCTTTGTTTTTGTTCTTCGGTGGCACGATCGCTGTAGCTACGCAATAATTTCGCAGACATGGTAATGCTGGTGAGGGGATTGCGAAATTCGTGGGAAACCATGGAGACAAATTGCGTTTTCAGTTCTCCCAGATCCCGTTCTCGCTTCAAAGCCTCCTGCATTTGTGCTTCTGCTTGTTTGCGTTCGGTAATATCTTGTGCTTCTAATAAAAGAAATTGGACCTGGGTATTTGTCTCTGGTAGTGGTTTGATAGCAACATCTAGGGTAATCGTGGTTTGGGAAGTGTTTTTCAGTTCTACTTCGTAGCGTACGGGATTTCCTTGGCTGGCTGTCGCGATCGCATTTTGCAGTTCTTGTTGGGTAGAACGATCGTCTTGCCATCTGGCAATTTTCCAGAGAGGTTTCCCTTGGATGGTTTCCATGGTATGTCCAGCCATGTCCAAAGCGGTTTGGTTCATTTCCACAATCTCACCGTTGGGAGAAAGCAAAGTCACGTAGGGAGACAAAGCATCAAACAGCGATCGCAACCGGTTTTCGCTGGCTTGTAGCTGTTGCTGGTAGTCAAATTGAGCCACAGATTGCTGCAAAATACGCACCAATTCTCCAGCACTGAACTGCTCTTTGACCAAATATGCCTGAATTCCCTGATGCAACTGTTGTAAGGCGGCGGTTTCTTGTTGGGAATCTACTAATAAAACAATTGGCAGTGGCGAGGCCTGGTAGCACTGTAGAAAATTGCGATCGCCAACAATTGCATACAACCAAGCAAAGTCCACTAAAAGTAAATCGAAAGACTGGTGGTTCCAAGCATCCAAAGCCGACTCTAGTTCTTCTACATGGTGCAGGTAGATAGATACAGACTCTAGATGCCGCGGTACATCTTTAATAGCAGCTGCTGTATGGGGACAATCTTCCAGCAAGAGAATCTTCAGGGATGGGATATTCATGCCACTGGGATTTTGAGTATAGCTAGAGATTTGGTTGAGCCCGGACATGGGTAAGCTTCTCAGCGAGATATGGTTTGTTCGTGATGGGATGGTGGTTGAAAATTTTTTGGTTTGGCAGGGGGTTGGTCGTTGCCTGTGCGATCGCCAGTTTGTAGGAAATTGGGAGAAATTGGGGTTGCTTTTATTACCGTAGAAATTCCTATGTTTCGGACGAGCGGGTAAAAACACGTAGGGCAAAATTATATCACATAGTAGCTAGGGATACAGCTTCAGGTTTCGGGTCGCCGAACGCGGCCACCATGCACGAACCAATTCATTTGGTTGCACGGCTCATTTGCTAGAGAACAAAATGCCAATTCCTACAATAGCAACCAATGCACCCAAAATAGCACGAAGCGTTACGCGATCGCCCATCCAAGCTGCCAAAGGCAAAACAAACAAAGGACTGGTCGCACCTAAAGTTTTTGCAATGCCAGCCGGTGCGAATTTGAGAGAGGTTTGCTGCAACCAAATGCCTAGATAGGTACTCAAGAAGGCTGCCAGCACAATGGCTAAAGCAGCCTTTATCGATTGTAGGGGTTTCCACCACAAATTACCAGGTAGCTGAGAACGCCACAGCAAAGGCAAAATCACCAAAACACCAGCCACTAGCCGGATCGAACCACTTGCCAACGGAGCCACATTGGTTTCGTGGAGAGCCGTTCGCGACAAAACTGCACCGGCAGCATCCGCCACATTCGCCAATAACCCATATCCGACCCCCAATCGCCAGCGGTTGGGGGTTTGGTTGTTGGTTGGCGTACGTTCGCCAATGACCCAAGCTACGCCGAGGATGGTTAAGAAAATTCCCATCCAAGTCCGGATATTGAGCTGTTCCCCTAGAAAAATGAAAGCGAGAATTGCACTCAGGGGCGGAACCAGGGTTTCTAAAAGTAAAGCACGCCTAGGTCCGAGGATATTTAAGGCGTTGAAAAAGGCTGTATCGCCCAAACCAATCCCAACGATGCCGCTCAGGGACAGCCACAGCAACGTTAAAGGGGATATATCCCAAATCGAAACTCCCCGCAGTATCAGGGTAAGTGACAACAGGGCGATCGCGACCAATCCTTTATACAAATTTAGCAGCAACGGGGCGATTTGCTGTCCCAACCGGGCGTACACCAAAGATGCGATCGCCCACAAAACCGCTGCACTCAGAGCAGCTAGTTCTCCCTGGAATTCAACCATCTACAACATCACTCGGCTACAGCCGCAAGACCAACAAAAACACAAGATAATAGCAGCGAGGAGGCTCTATGTCAGAAATATTGGTCAATTTAAACGAACCCAACACGGGGACTCCCAATGATAGCGGTGGCAAGGATATCGAACTGGATATTCAAGCTTCGCCCACTGGACCCCATCGGGTGACAGGTACGTTCAACAGCGATCGCGTTTCCTATAGCGATTTCAGCAATACCAGCAATGATATTGTAGCCGGCGGACAAGGAGACGATGTGATTGCCACTGGCGATGGCAACGACTCCATTTCTGGTGGTGACGGCAACGACCTCATCAACGGTGGTCAAGGTAGCGATACCATCGAAGATGGCTTTGGCAACGATATCATTTTTGGCGGTCAAGGGGACGACATTATCAGCGATAATGCCGGCAATAACATTCTCATTGGCAACCTCGGCAACGACTCCATTCAAGGCGGTTTGGACACCGATATGGCCTTTGGCAATCAAGGCAGCGATACCTTAAACGGCGGTAGCGGCAACGATAGCCTATACGGTGGTCGTGGTGCCGACTCCCTCGCTGGTGGTTCTGGCGACGACTTTTTATCGGAAGATAGAGGCAGCGGTACCCTCACCGGTGGTGCCGGTTCCGATACGTTTGCTTTCAACTGGTACGGCGACAGCGAAGCCTTTGCTGGTGTGGATACCATCACCGATTTTGAATCCGGTACGGACAAAATTGCGATCGATGCCAACGCCGATCCAGGCTTCAATCCCGGCGATACCTTGCCAGCAGAAGAATTTGCCACCGTTAGCGGTGCCAGCGATACCGAAATTGATGCTAATGCCGCGAAAGTGGTTTACGACCAAGAAACCGGTTCGGTTTACTACAATCCCAGCGAAGCAGAAGGCGACTTGCAGAAACTGGCAGAACTAGAAGACCAGCCAGAGATCGACAATAGCGACTTTGAATTCCTTTAAGGTGCGTTCCCAAACCTCCCAGCCAATTGCCTATGCAAAAAACTCGTTTGTCAAGGGGATGGACATCGACTATCCCCTTTTTCTTGTATTCGCGGTCACATTTTTCCAAACAAAAATAACGCCACCAATCCTGCATTGACCGCTACAAGTACTAAGTGAGAGAGCCTGGGCCATAGCGATTAGAAAATTAAATATCAAATTTTACCCCAATTGGAAAAATATGGGGAACTTGCATTTAGATTGAGCCGACACTGTGGGTATAATGTGCCTAAACCAAATTTCCTCTTAAGAAATAAGATAAGAGGTAGTTTGGGAACGAAGTTCGGGTAAAATTATGTTACCTTAGCTTCGTAGTAGAAAAACCACGTGCAAACGTTGCTTTTTCCGGCAAAATCTAAATTTTGCTAGGATATCAGGGTTGTTTGTTTTCTAAGAAAGTGATAAACTTTTGGCGGCGGCTACCGTAACGTGTAGATGAGCTAATGAGTCAGCTTGTGTAGCTGCATGGATTTTGGTGATAGGAAGCCAGATAACTGGCTCACCATGCAGGCATAAAAAACTTTTCATTAGCAATTAAAAACAGTAAGCTTCAAAGCAACAGCGGTATACTCAGACGTACAATCTAGTAGCGAGGAGACCCCTATGTCAGACATTTTTCCAACCCCTTCAGACATTTCACCAGGCGATGGCACATCAAACGCGGAAGGTGGTGTCGACCTTGACATTCAAGTTGGTTCAGGTCCCACCAGAGTTCGAGGCAGCGAGGGCAACGATTTCATAGCCCCTGGCGGTCGCAATGCCAATAACAGTTCGTTAAGTACTAGTAATGAAGATACTGTAGGCGGTACTCAAGGAAACGACTCCATTGCCACCGGCGCTGGCGACGACTCGGTTCAGGGTGGTATCGGTGACGATATCATCAACGCCGGACAAGGTAACGATACCATTAGTGGTAATAGCGGTAACGACTCTATTTGGGGCGGTCAAGGAAACGACCAAATTACCGATACCAGCGGTAGCAACTTCATCAATGCTGGTGTAGGAGACGATGCGGTCACTGCTGGCGGTGGTAACGACACCATTCTTGGTTTCCAAGGAAACGACAACATCAACGCCGGTGGTGGTAATGACCTCGTATTTGGCGGTCAAGACAACGACTCCATCAGCGGTGGTCCAGGAAGCGATACCATATTTGGCGGTCAACAAGCCGATACCATCAGCGGTGGTTCTGGCAATGACTTCATTTCCGGCGATCTGGGGGCTGACAGCATCACCGGTGGTCAAGGTGCCGACACCTTTGCATTCCAATACTACGAAGGTAACGAGTTTGATGCGGTAGATACGGTCACCGACTTCACTTCTGGCACCGACAAACTGGCAATTGACGCCCAAGCTGATGACGACATCAACGCTGGCGATACCTTGCCTGCCGATGAATTTGCCACGGTTGCTGGTGCTTCCGACGCGGATATCGATGCCAACGAAGCCAAGATTGTCTACGACACCGAATCTGGCATTGTCTACCACAATCCTACTGCCGATTCCGGCGACCTCAACCAAGTTGTCAACCTAGAAGGCGAACCAGACGTCGACAGCGACGACTTCGAATTCTTCTAAAGTTCAAACAGAAATTGGTTCAAGATATTTGTCAAGAGGGCAGAAACGCAGCTGCCCTTTTTTATGGCAAGATAGATATAAAAATTGTTGGTTGGCAACATTACATTTTAATTGCTACAAACAATATATTCAGCCTGCATGCAACAGTCGGTCATGCTGTCAAACGTGGCAACCCATCTAGAAAACCAACAGTGGGCGAAAGCGATCCGCCAGTGCCAAGAAATTCTTCAATCCTACGCCCACAGAAAAGCACCGATGGATGTGGATTGGGAGGAGATGGCGACTGCTTATCGCATGTTGGGCAAAGCCTATGAAGGAGAAGGCAATTTCCCCCATGCGATCGCGGCTTACCGACAAGCTTTGCAAATTCGACCTGATTGGGTGGATTGTCAGCTGGATTTGGCTTGGTTGTATGGCGAAACGGGGGATGTTGCCCAAGCCATATCTGGCTACCAGCAAGTACTCAAACAATATCCTCACTGGCAAGAAGTTCGCTACAATTTGGCCCATCTTCTACAGCAGCAAGGAAATTTAACGGCTGCTTGCCAACATTACCGCCTACTTCTGAACGACAGCCATTCTTCGCTTCCGGTTAGCCTCTACGTCGCTACCCATTACAACTTAGGCGTTTCCCTACAAGAGAGTGGCTTGACCGAAGCAGCCACCCACAGCTACCAACAAGTCATTCGCTGGCAGCCAGACAATGTTCGTGCTTATAACAATTTAGGTTGTGCCTGGATTCAGTTAGAAAAATATGAAAATGCGGTTCGTATTTTCCAAACGGCACGCCAATTAGAAAAATCTTCTGCTTCCGAAGATCGCGGCGAATGGGCATCTTTATATCAAAATTTGGGCAAAGCATGGCAATATTTAGCTGCAGCAGATAAGATTCGGCGATCGCAATATTTAGGAGAAGCTGTCGTTGCCTATCGCCAGGCTATCGAACTGCAGCCGGAGAAAGCAACTGCCTACCGCCATTTGGGCAAAATTTTGCAAAGCCAAGGCTACTACCAAGATGCCATTGCCCATTTCCAAAAAGCGATCGCCATCGATCCCCAAGACCTAGCCACCTACGACAACTGCGCCCTGGCTTGGTTGTATTTAGGCAAACCAGAAACTGCTATAGAATGTTGGCAGCAAATTGTGGCGCGAGAAAAAAAATTCATAGAAACTTACTGCCGTCAATACCAATATCTCGTCCCCAAAGACGAACTTGAATTTGCTAAATTCAAATGCACGCAACTGCTAGAAAGTTGGCAAGATAACTCGCAAAACCAAAAGCAGGACTCCCAAGTGCTTTTAACTCAGATTTACCAACACTTGGGCAATGCCATGGTCAGCTATAGTTGGTATACCATTGGCAAAGTCTCCTACGAACTCGCTTTGCAGTTGCAACCGGATAATCCCGATTTGTACGTTGGTTTGGGAGATACCCTGGTTTATCAAAAACGATTTGCAGCAGCGATCGCAGCCTACCGCATGGGATTGCTATACGACCCTACCAATCCCCAGCTGTGCTGCCGGTTGGGCAATATTTTAGCAGCGCAAGGTTCCTTTGAAACCGCGATCGCAACCTACCAACAGGGCAACTTGCGATCGCACCATCTCACCGGCGTTTCTCCGGAACCTACCATCCACCATACCACCCAACGCGACCCTCAAATTCCCTTCGCCGTTCACCGTTGTACCGCCGAATGGTTGCAAAAGCAAGGATACGCGCACTGCTACCAGCACTTGCAAACCACCACCGCCTCTCCCCCCTTACCGCCATCGAGAACCGACGATGCCTGCCTGGGTGTCAACTGCCAATCTTGCCTGGGGCGTTTGGGACGCGAGTTAGGTAAAACCAAGCTTTTTACCGGTATTTACAAACTTCGTTCGTCGGACAAATTACAGCAGGGAGAAACCGATTTATTCGTCGCTACCATTCCCCAAGGTCGAACTTGGATAGCCCCACAAAAAACTTCCTGGATTGTTTGCAAAGCCATTGCCACCATCACGCCGGATAATTTATTGCTATACGACCTTTCCCGCAGCTATCCGGGAGAACTGCCAGGATGCACGAAACGCGATCGCACCCGGCACGAAATTTTTCGCCAAGACCGTTTACCGCCAGTGGAAACCATCAACGGCACCGTAGCAGTGGTACCGGGGTTGTCGGGGCATACCTACTTTCACTGGATGGTAGATATATTACCTCGCATCGAACTGCTGCGCCAGAGTGGTTGGTCCTTTGATTGGGTGGTGACCAACAATACCAACGAACCCTTCCAACGGGAAACCCTAGAAACCCTGGGAATTCCCCTGGCAAAAGTATTGCCGGCCGACGAACACCCACACATCCAAGCCCAAAACTTGATTGTTCCTTCCTTTGTGAGTTCTCTGGGGTGGGCAACGAAGCGATCGCTGGCCTTTTTGCGCCGTACTTTTACCAAAAAGCAACCGCAAAACACACCCAAACGCATCTACATCAGCCGCCAGCAAGCCAAATACCGCAAAATCCTCAACGAAGATGAAGTCATGGATATTTTAAAACCTTTGGGATTTGTATCGGTAACATTGGAAGGATGGTCGGTTGCCGACCAAGCGACGCTGTTTTCCCAAGCCGAAGCCATTGTCGCACCCCATGGCGGCGGTCTAACCAATTTAATGTTTTGCCAGCGGGGAACCAAAGTCATCGAACTGGTCTCTCCCAACTACATCCGCCATTACTACTGGGTCATCGGCCAGCAGCTAGGCTTGCAGCATTACTATCTGCCAGGAAAAGAATTGCGCTGCCCCCAATTGCGACAGTTAATGTACCAAAGCATCCTCAGAGAAGATATCCTGATAGAACCGGATACGCTGCGACAAATACTCCAGGTATCTGGTTTGCAGCGATAGACCCCACCGATTCCTATACTTGTTGTTTTTGTACGGAAAAAATTGTAAATTATGACTATATCCACAGCCCCGTCATCCATGCCCGAAACCAATCCCCAAGACAGTGCCGCCTATTTCCAGGAAAGGGCAGAATTTTACCTGTCGCAAGGAAAGTTGGAAGAAGCCAGAACGGCTTGCGAACAGGCGTTGAAAATTCAATCCGATTTTGCGCCTGCCTACAAAACCTTGGGCAATATTGTATCGGCACAAGGATATTTAGAGGAAGCCAAACATTGGTATACCAAGACAATTGAATGCCAACCCGACTACGCACCCGGTCATGCCAATTTGGGGAGTTGGTACGCCAAACATCAATTATGGCATCAAGCGATCGCTTGTTACCACCGTGCCATCGATTTGCAGCCGGATTTTGCTGGCGCCTATCGCAATTTAGCCAAGATTTACCAGCAAATGGAACAGCCGGAAGAGGCGAGAAATTATTGGATGCAGGGGATTATCTTAGACCCCCAACAATCGTCAGCGCAAACGCATTTCGATTTGGGAGTGGAACTGCTAAAAAAACAGGATTGGGATAAGGCAGTGGCTTGTTTTGAAAATGCTTTGCAGAAAAATCCCAATTTCGCCGAAGCTCACCACAATTTAGGGGAAATTTTAGCAGCGCGGGGAGAAACTGACAAGGCCATCGAACATTACCAACAAGCGATCGCGTTAAATCCCAACGATTATCTATCCCAGCAAAAACTAGGAGAATATTACCAGCAACAAGAAAATTGGCAAGAAGCAGCCAATGCCTATCAAAAGGTAACACAAATGAAACCCGATTTGGTTTGGGCGCATTACCATTTAGGAGATGCCCTCGCCAATTTACAACAGTGGGAAGCCGCCGCCGATGCCTATCGGGAAGTTATTCGCTTGCAACCCGATTTTGGTTGGTCGTACCATCGTTTGGGGAAAGCACTGCAAAACCTGCAGCAGTGGGAAGCAGCGGTGGAAACCTACCAACGTGCTTGCGAGTTGCAGCCGAATTTCTCTTCGTTTCAGAATTTGGGCAAATGCCATTCTAAATTAGAAAATTGGGAAGAAACAGTGGCGGCGTATCAAGAAGCGTTGCGTTGGGATTGGCAGCAGGGAAGCGTTCATTTTCACCTGGCGCAAGCTTTGAAAAAACTCAATCAAATGGAAGCGGCGATCGGGCATTTTGCTTATGCAAAAGAATTGGCGCCAGATTTTCCGTCTGCATACGCTCAGTTGGGCGATGCTTTAGTGGAATTTAACCCCTACGAAAAAGCAGAAGAGGTTTATCGACAGGCGCAAAACTTAAACTCCGACTTACCGCGAATTAGCGAAAAACTGGAAACGGCTCTCGATTATCAGGAAAGATTGCGCGATCGCGAACGCTTGCAAGAGACAGAATCGGTTTTGATGCAATCGCAAGAACAGTTGCACGAAACTGAAGAAACCCTCGAACAAGCAATGGAACAGTTGCGCAAGAAGCACAGCGATTGGGAACAAGCCAAATCGGAACTCGACGAGACGCGGGAAGAGTTGGCGCAAACGCAAGCGCAATTTGACGAAGTTTTGGGAGATTTGGAAAAAACCCATTCCCAACTGCAAGAAACGGAATCGGTTTTGAACCAATCCCAGGAACAACTTAACGAAACCGAACAAACCTTAGAACAGGCAATGGAACAGTTGCGCCAAACCCGTCAAGAACGCGATCGCTTGCAGGCACAGGTCCAACACCAATATACTTACTATAACGCCCACGTAAAAAATATCAGCCAGCGGGTTTTTGCAGCGATCCAGCAGGATTCGCAAACCAACCGCGTTAGCCAGGTAGCCGAATATTGCCTGCAGGGATGGTCGGGAAATCTACTGTATGTTGGCGCTGATGGTGGCGAGTTAACTCAGAGTTTAGCAAAAATTCTGCGCAAATTGAATTTTCAAGGCGATCGCCGTTTGATAGCTGTTCCCTTACAAACGTCTACCGAGGCATTTTGGCAGACCATGGCATCCTACGAAGATGTGGTGGAAGTGGTGGCTGCCGACCAGCTACCGGTGGAAACCCTTCAAAAGGGAAGTTATTGTTTTGCCATGCTGGGAAATTTAGCTAGCAGCGACCAATACGATAAAGCCATAGATGCCGTTTCTCCTAACTGTCAGGGAGTCATCGCCGTAGATGACATTCAAAACCAGCGCGAGGTAGAACAGGTGTTCCAACAACAAAGCGATCGTACCCAACGTCAAAAATTATACTTCCCCTTGTGTCGGGAAGGCTATCTATTGTGGTCGTAAATTCAAAAGCTGCCAACCCTACTTGCTTGCAGGTGGGGTTGGTCATACTGGCGAACTATTGATAATATTTTGCAATTGTTTGCGGACAAGTAGCATTTTTCATCCGCTTCGATTGACCCTAAAAAATCAATTCCCATTTCTAGGGTGGGCCATGCTGCCCTACCGATATTTGTGGTTTTTATTACTGGATAAATGCCCTATCCGAACTTGTTCTTCCCCTTTCACCAATTGGGAAAAATCTCAATAAAAATTTTCACCGCACCTTCCTTGCTAAAAATCTATT
>CAYZHY010000110.1:0-11626 GCA_964477525.1 uncultured Geitlerinema sp.
AAGGGGACGGAAACTCTGTTTTCGGATTTTTGCCTTGTCGTAGTAGTTGTAGGGTCATTTCCTATCTATTCCCCGCAAGGGGACGGAAACCTTTATCCCCCGAAGTATAGATCACAAATTTCATGCAGTCATTTCCTATCTATTCCCCGCAAGGGGACGGAAACTACCAAGAACAGCGCGAACAAGTTTGCATGGCAGAGTCATTTCCTATCTATTCCCCGCAAGGGGACGGAAACTTCGAGGGAGTTCTGTAACTCATGTACGTCTAGAAACTCTCCCTGTCATTTCCTATCTATTCCCCGCAAGGGGACGGAAAGTCAACCCCACGTTAAACAATGGAGTATAACCAATCTCACCACAACCTAGAGGATTATCAACAAATCCAAAGAAAAGTTCGTGCCTATCGTGACCAGGGTAAAACCAACATCCCTTTAAATTCTAAAAAAGCTGATTTAGAATGTGAATTAGAAAAGTTGGAACAACAAGAAAACTCTGGCGGCTGTATAAAGTTAATTAGCGGCTGTATAAAGTTAATTATATGGACAATAATGACAATAATATTCTTGTCCTCTTCTGCAGAGTCGGAAATTTCTTTTGAAGAGGCGGTACAGGGAATAATAGGGTTAAATTTGGTAATTGGTTTAATTTCTCCAGGTGCTGCCATAAGGTTTGGTTTGCCCAAAAGTAGAATAGTTATAGTTATTGTTTGTGGTATACTAGGCTTAATAGTCGAGGGGGGATAATGCTGACATAAATGCTCAAGCAAGTTTAGCCTGGCGGTAGTGATGACAAGCAAAAACTAGATATGATGGATGGCAGCTGTCGCAATATGATAACCTACATTCCGCAGGTTAGATAGACTGGTAACGAAATTACTAGGTTTTAGCCTCTTATACCAAATCCATACTGCGAATACTCGAAAGATTTCCTAGTCTAAGACCTGCAGTCTTCATTCCCCCTCTTCCCCCTATATCTAAAATGTGGTTTGTACACCTCGGATTTGGTATTAGCACGATTCCGGTAACGTTTATTAGAATAGTTGCGATCGCGCAAGCGGATTCCATCTATTCACCAAGGAATTTTTGCTAGACAAAACGCTCGTACTGCTTTTAATTAGAAATGGTTTCCTGGAATAAACTGAGACCCATTTCCAATTCGGTTTTTGCATGTACGAAACCAAGCGATCGCAACAGCAAAGATTGCTGCCGCCGAAAATTTTGCTAAACTCTTAAGGAAATCAGCCGCAAGGGGAAAACACATGTCAAAAAACGCCATTGCCATCAGACACGTTCCTTTTGAGGATCTGGGAACCCTATCCGCAACTCTTCACCAATGGAACTACCAAGTAACCTATCTAGAAGCTGGATTGGATAGACTTGACACCCTCGATCCGCTGGCACCAGATATACTGGTGGTTTTGGGTGGTCCCATCGGTGCCTACGATACCGAAGATTATCCCTTTTTAAACCAGGAAAAACAACTGTTGGCTAGTCGCCTGCAAGCCGATTTACCGACATTGGGCATTTGTTTGGGCGCTCAGGTTATGGCAAGTGCGCTAAACGCTAGGGTGTATCCTTCCACCCCCGAAATTGGTTGGTCGCCCATTGAACTAAGTGAAACAGGCAGGCAGTCTCTGCTACGTCATTTGGCACCAGAACGCACATCTGTCTTGCACTGGCATGGAGATACTTTTGATTTACCCAATGGTGCTACCCATCTCGCCTCTACTCCCGTTTGCCAAAACCAAGCTTTCTCGTGGGGCAACTACGGGTTGGCGTTGCAGTTTCATCCAGAAGTAACCGCTGCTAATTTAGAACGTTGGTTTATCGGTCACGCCCGTCAGATTGGTACTTCCCCCGACCTAAGCGTTGCTGGGTTGCGTCAAGATACCGCTCGCTACGCCCCCGCTTTGGAAGCACAAGCGCCTCACCTCTGGCAGGCATGGCTGGAAGCAGTAGAACACAAACAAGTTTCTGCCAAATCATCCGTGTAGTTTAGCGATCGCGATTTTTTCCCAGTTTTCTACACCCAAGCTCGGTACGCTCCCAAGCTCCCAAGCCCCCACGCTCCCATGCTATCAAATCCAATCCTCCTGGTTTTCTCGATTGCGACGGTTGTAAACTGGAGAAGACCAATGGATTTCGCGGGTTTTAGCAAACAACTCGTCTTCGCTGAGCTGCCAGTTTTGCAATAATCTATCCAATTCCTTTTGGATTTCCTCTGCTCCGGGAAATCCCTTATATCGAATTCGCAAACGGGCGGCTTCTGCTAAATTATAGGAATTGGGTTCGCTGTCGAGAAGAGAATCCACGATCGCGCGATCGTTTTTTTCTTGGGGATGTTGTACGTTCGGTTGTTCCTGAGCCATGAGCGTACGGGACTCTATTATTGCTCGCTAACCTCCTATTCTATCAAAAATTGTCTAAAAATTATTGCAAGCCACAAAATTTTCGTTCTCGGTCGTGTTCCGGTTGCTGCCAGGAGTAAGCAAAATGACTGATGCTGTCGATATTGGGGGCAGCTTCGTGAATGGCTGCCATTTGGTCTTCCAAAGCCGGGCGATTGTTGGTAACTTGCCCCCAATCTCCTGCCAAAGCTGGGATAATTTGAGTGTCTTCAGAAGCAAATTCCCGAACCCGTTGTAACTTGTCTACAATACAATCCGTTTGGCCACATTTCGCATAAAGCATGGGATGCCATTGCACAGAATCAGAAAATCGGTCCCAAGCTTGCAAGCGAGAATCATATCCCGACTCGCCTACCTGGCGATTGCCACCCGGGAAAAACACCGCTCCTACAGGAATATCTTGCTGTTGAATGGGTGCGATCGCTTGTCTGAAAAAATCCAAAACCCCTTGAACGGCATGGGCAACGCTCAAATACCAAAGTTGCTGTTGCAACAAATTTTGACGTTCCGATAAATTCATATCTGCTTTTTTTCCTTCAGCTGGCGGCTTGCGACCTTGCCACATGGGGGATTCTTCATCGGGATACATTTTCGCCAAAGCTTTTAAATCGCTAACAGTAATATATCCTTTATCAAGAAATCTTTGAATCAGTTCTTTCCCTTTTTGATTGTGGGCGCGTTCGTACAATGCCTTGCGGGAAGCTTCCCCGTAAATCCATAACTTGGATACATTGCTAACCACAGAATCTTCTCCACTCCCACGTTTGTAACGCAAATAATCCAACAAAACGCCATCGGGTTGGCGCTGTAAAATCGCATCCACCATTTCAGCATAATCCTGCTTTGCCAACGAGTGGTAGGGGTCGATAAACACTTCGCTGTGGTTGCCGGTCCCCATTTGGGCATGCATGCCTGTATCTCCCGTTATCTGCAACGTCGTCTGATTTTCACCGTTGCGCGCCAACACGTCACGGCGTTCGGGAAGTTGGGCGTAGGAGTAGCCAAAATTCATGGTAAACATCCAGGCATACACATCCAGACCCCGTTGGCGACCTTTTTCGATCGCAGATGCCAGCAAATCGGTATTTTGGTGCTTGGTTTTGGGAACTACGGATGGCCAGGGTGTGGGATTGTCATCTGGCGGCAGCAAAACCCGCCCATCGTAAAAAACTTCCAGATAAACTTTATTGTAGCCTTTGTTGACAATGCGATCGAGAACTTCCTCTAAAGATCCCGACTGCAAATCGCAAGGATACAAGCGCAACCAAATTGCTTGATTTTGCAACCAATGTTGTTGGCGGCATTGTTGGAGTTGTTGGGCGTGTTGGCGAATCAGATTTTGGTATGCTTGTTTTGCTGCTTGCTTGGCAGCTTCCGAACTGGAATCGGAAAAGGCAGTTTGGCGTTGGCGATTTTTTTGGGCGATCGCATCGCTAGATAAACGACAGTAGGCATCGGTGGTTGCCAATACCGGCATACTCGTTAAGAAAATTTCCCCTATGGGAACCCCTAAAACCAATATTGCCAACGTTTGTAAGTAGCTACCCAAATACCGCAATAGCCAAGCAGAAACATTTCGACACTGCAATTTAGCCACTCCTAAAAAAAATCCTATTCGCTAACCAAACCAATTCTTTAATATCGGAAGATCGAACTCTTTCGACGTAAACGATTTTTTGAGGTAGACAAGAACCTCCGTTGTTCCCATACAGGGGTTTAAAAATTTTTAGCAATACACCATTTATGTTTGATTTGAAATATCAATAGCGTTTTCCTGGAACTCGCGAACATGTACCACACAGAACAAACAACGGTTCGCCCCTATATGGATGTTCGAGTTGGTTTTGAAATTGCGATCGGTTCAGACAGACGGTGGAATTCCTTTATATGTTGCCAGAAAAAACCGGGTTCGTCCGACAAACCCGGTTTCTACTTCCATTTAAAAATACTTGGTGTTGGGTAGCCAATCGGGAAAAGCGATCTCAGGTCAACTTCCCCGTTTCAAAGCCGCCTCCACTTGATTTAACTCGTACTCGACCCGTTTTTTCACTTTGGGAGGTAACGGGCGATTGGTATATTTTTTGTAATGTGCTGCCAAGGCATTCAAAGCCGTACGCATAGTGGTAAAAGAGGGAAGGCTGGAAACCGAATCATCCCGACGATACATAGAAGCAAATTCGTTAATTTTTTCTCGGGCTTCAGCTTGTGCTTCCCGCTTTTCGGGCGCATCTTGTGGTAGTTCTATCGTATATCGTAAAGTTTCTACCAAATCTAAGGTGTCTTGTTTGTAGTTACCGGTCAGGTTGCTACTACCACCTACATTAGAACAGCCGACCAAACCAATGACAGCTACTAGCAGGAGGGCTAGCAATCGAGGCAGATAGTGTCTCATAACTTACAGAAAACCTAAACTAACCTCCGATCCTATCTTGAATTGGGTTCTAGTTAATATCTTGCCGTTTGGACAAACCAGAGTAAAAGTGCGCCGCCTCCAAAATCCCCGTTAAACGCGAAATTCCAACGATTTGTAGGTGTTGGTTTTTGGAATGTCGGGAAAATATTACACTGAAAGGTAAATCTCTCCATTAATTAAGGGGTGACATCTATGAAAACTTGGCTGCAAGCAAAATCTTTAGTTTTGGCGATCGCAGTGGGAACCAGTACCGCGATCGCCATAATAGGGGGACTTGGAGTTTTTCCAACCAATGTCGCAAGTGTTAACAATAGCAACGAAGAAGAACCCACCGGTTCGCCACCCCCTGGAAGCGGCATTCAGCGAGATTTTCAACAACCTAGCTAGAAATTGGCTCTTGACTAGCTATTGCTCGATCTTATGAGTTGGTTTATAAATCTTCATCAAGATTAACCAGCTGCAAAGAAAAAACTCTTCCCATAGAAACGCCCAGTTCCTCGAACTGGGCTAAACCAGATATCTGCCCGTATCTTTCCTGAAATTAGGGATCGAACGGAAAGTGCCCCAAGTCGCCACACTGGCAAACAGTCCTGGCATGGGGCACTGAGAATTTTGTAACAAAACATTGCATTTTTAAAAAAGTTAAGTTAATTTATTTAACAGATGGGTTGACTTAAGGAGTGTTTTCATATGACCGAACAACAAGAAACCAACAAAATTGGCTTCACCGCATTTGCAGAAACTTGGAACGGCCGTCTAGCCATGCTAGGTTTCATCATCGGTATAGCCACAGAATATCTAACCGGACAAGGTATCCTCTCTCAAATCGGCTTGATGTAATTGCTAAAAGCAACCTACTGTCAAAACCTTGTTGCCACCAATTTAATATAAATTCATAGAATCTGGGGAAGCTTCCCCAGATTTTTATTATTGGGAACGTACCGAGAAGGGAATAAGGAGCTACCGAGCTTAGGGATAATCCCAAATCCAATGCGTACAAATCACATTTTACATAGAGGAGAGGAAAGAGGGAGAAGAGGGGGAAGGAGGACTACAAGAAGTTCTGAAGTGGGAATATTTTTCAGGGTTTGCAGTGCGGATGACCTATAAAAACAGGCGTAACAAGATACAATGCGGTTGTAGACGATCGCCGATCTTCGGTCTCTTTTGGTCTCTTCCCAAGGACCGAACTTCGACAGGCTCAGTTTCCGCAAAGCCGAGGTTGCCCTCTTCCTCTAAAATCGAGTCGATACTGAAAACCAACAATCTGGCATTGGAGATTTCTATTCGCAATGGCGTATACAAAAGAAAAACAAATAGCAGTGGAAGCTGCTCTAGAAGCAGCCAAACTTTGCGAACGGGTACGTACGAATATTCCCGAAACACTAGAGAAAAAGGATAAAAGTCCGGTTACAGTTGCCGACTACGGTTCCCAGAGTTTAATTTGTCGCGCGATCGCTCAAAGCTTTCCTGACGATCCCGTTGTTGGGGAAGAAGATGCCGCCGAACTTCGGCAACCAGAGAAAAAAGAATTCTTAGACGCCATTACCAACTACGTTCGCGAAATCCTGCCCTCTGCCACTGGCGAACAAATTACCAACTGGATTGACCGAGGAAACGGCAACGTGGCTGCTCGTTACTGGACCCTCGACCCCATCGATGGTACGAAAGGATTTCTGCGTCAAGACCAGTACGCCGTCGCCTTGGCCTTGATTGAGGGGGGAGAAGTCAAACTGGGCGTATTGGCTTGCCCAGCATTACCAGGAGAAAACGGCGAAGTAGGTCAGTTGTTTTTGGGAGTACGTGGAGAAGGAGCAACCGTCATGCCGATTTCTGGCGGCGAGGCGCGGTCTATCCATGTATCCACTAAGACCTCGGGAGAAAATTTCCGTTTCGTAGAAAGCGTGGAAGCCAGTCACGGCGACGAACAACGCCAGCAAGCCGTTGCCAATGCTATTGGAATTAACGCTCCTGCCAAAAAAGTAGATTCCCAAGCCAAATATGGCATTGTCGCTACCGGTCAAGCAGCTTTGTATTTGCGTTTGCCTTCTCCAGAAACCCCAGACTACCAAGAAAAAATTTGGGACCACGCAGCAGGAGCCATTATCGTTGAGGAAGCCGGTGGTAAGGTAACCGACATGCATGGCAAACCCCTCAATTTCCGCGACAATCCGAAAATGCTTGATAACCAAGGGGTTGTCGTTAGCAATGGAGCAATTCACGAGCAAGTTTTGCAGGCGTTGAAGGATTAGATTTGCATAGGAAGGGGGCATGGGGGCATGGGCGCATGGTCGAAAACAATCGATCGTACTTTCCCATCTCCCACGCTCGGTACACTCCCACTAACCAACAATAAAATCTCCAGAATCCATTTGAATTGGGTCAACACCTGGTAAAACGGCAATGACTTTTTGGGTTAGGGTATCAATAATTTGGGTTTCTGGCTGACCGTCGGGAACAAATTCGTCGAATCCTTGCACGAAACGTAGGTCTTCAAATAGAAATCCGTCTGGTAACTCGATAAAGTCTTCTTGGTCGTTGTAGAAAATGACATCGTAGGAGTCTTCTCGCAAGGCGTAGGTGTCGAATCCTGCCCCTCCAATTAAGGTATCAATACCTAAATCGCCGGAAAGGAAATCGTCGCCGTTGCCCCCTTGGAGGTTGTCTTGGTCTTGACCGCCGTACAAGCTGTCGTTGTTGTTGCCGCCAATGACAACATCGTTGCCTAGGTTGCCGTTGGCAACATTGTTCCCATCGCCGGTGGTAATGCGATCGCTTCCCCGACCTCCCATAATCATATCGTTGCCGAGATCGCCAAAGAGTTCGTCGTTGCCAGCGTTGCCGTTGAGGGTGTCGTCGCCAAGACCACCGCTGATGGTATCGTCGCCGCTAAAGCCTGCTATGGCATCGTTACCAGCAAATCCAAGCAACTGTTCCCCAAAGTCGCTTCCCATGAGAATGTCGTTGCCTTCTGTAGGTGTGGGTGAAGGACTGGGATCGGGATTGGGATTGGGATTGGTGTCTGGGGTGACCGTTCGATTGGCCGGGGTACCGAATACTTGCGTCCAGTAATGATTGTGGTTAGTATCGCCAGTGTCGTTGGCGAAGAATTCATATCCCACACCGATTTCTTTTAAGTCGGGGTTGAGGATATTCTCGCGATGGCTGGGACTGTTCATCCATCCTTCGACTACGGCTTCTGCTTCTGTATATCCCGCAGCAATGTTTTCTGCCCAAGCAGAAAATTGGTAGCCCTCATCCGTAATGCGATCGCCTGCATCAGTCCCATCAATTCCCGTATGGGAAAAGAAATCCTGAAATGCCATATTTTCGCTGTGAGTTTGGGCTGCCTCGTTTAAGTCTTGATTGGGAACCAAAGGAGACAAACCCCGTTGGGTACGTTCCAGGTTCGTCAGTTCGATAACGCGATTGACAAAGTCTTCATTCATGATTTTTCTTAAATTCCTTGCATCTTACATCTAATGAAATCAATTTCAAATCAAATGCAAATGGCGCTCAAAACCATTGGGGCGTACAAACAACGTTCGCAAGTTCGATGGAAAGTCCTTGTAGCAGTTACAAAACAACGTAAAAATTGAGTGTTTGTGTACCTCAAAAAACAGTTAGCCTTCTCCAGAAACATTCACAAGTTTATGAAAGCGCTCTAGAAGTTAGGAAGGGTTTTCTGCTTTAATTGTTCCCAATTGGAATTGGCAACCTACGAGTAAATACAAGCTATGCTGCTTCAATTCCGGATAAACCAGTCATTCAGGAAAAATTGAGCCAGTTCTCAGCTTCCATTAACGGCCCTGCGAGACGATGCTTTGGTAGAGATGTTTCGTTTGCCACTTGGGCATGCAGACAGTTTTTATTATGCTTTATAAATGAATATTGATTCATATGAAAGAAAGATGGCAAGCATACAAAGCAAGATATGGACACCGACAAAAAACTTGGTTCTTGTTTTTATATATGCCAATCAAACTTAAAAACCACTTATGACATTCAACTCTCAATCCCACACTACGCAATTTTGCGTTCGCCGGCTGAAAGTTCTGGCGGATACCACCCGTTTGGATATTTTGAGAACTCTCATGCAAGAACCCAAACATGTCGGCGAAATCGAAATGCTATTGGACATAGAGCAAAGCTTGCTTTCCCATCACCTGCAAGTTCTGAGACGGGAAGGATTTGTTACCTCAACCCGCGATGGCAAAGCCGTTCTCTACTATCTATCGCCAGAATTTCGGACCAATTCTGGGAATGCCATCGATTTGGGTTGTTGCTTGCTGTCTTTTTTTGATGAAAATTAGGAGCAATTTATGATAAGTAAAAAATTGCGTAAGCTTGTATCTGGTTGGTTGCGATTGACGATTTTGGGTGTGGCCACGATGGTTATGGTGGTTGCCTGTACGGGCAATCCAGAACGAGAATCGCAGATAAGGGAGCTAAAATTTGGTGTTGGTCCTTATTTTCCTACTCCCAGCGAAACCCGCAACCAGTTTGAACCCCTGTTTCAAAAAATGGCAGCGTCGGTGAATGCTGAGGCAGATGTGAAAGTCACCCAAGACTGGGTGGGGATTTCCGCAGCATTGCGTTCTGGAACCTTGGATGTGGCTTGGTTGGGTCCGTGGGGATTCGTTCTCGCACAACATGCCGAACCGTCTCTAGAAGCGATCGCGACGGTAAAATATCGGGGCGATCCTTATTATTACTCGCTACTCATGGCCAGGGCAGATGCGCCTTACGATACATTAGAACAAGCGATCGCCTCCAGTCAAAACCAAGAAAAATTAAAACTCAGTCTAGCGGATGTGGGTTCTACTTCTGGCTGGCTGATTCCCACTGCCGAATTTAAAAAACGAAATATCGACCCCAAACAAGTTTTTGACTACAACGAAGGGGCCAGCCACGCCGCGCAAGCTATTTCCGTGATTAGCAACCAAACCGATATCGCCTCCGATTACAACCGCAATTTGGATGTCCTCGCCAGTACCGGCAAAATCGACCGTTCCGAAATTAAAACGATCTGGCAGTCGGAACGCTTACCCAACGACCCCATTGCCATTCGTGGCGGCTTGTCTGAGGAAGTCAAAACTGGATTGCGCCAAGCAGCCACCAATTTATCCCCAGAAGAAGCGAAAGATTTGCTACCAGAAAACTACACCGGATTTGTCGCCTCCGATGGTTCTAACTACGAACCCATTCGCCAAGCCGGAAAATTAGTCGGAAAACTTCAATAATGGCATCAAAAATAGATTCAAAACAGCGCTCCGATTTGCAAGCCATGCTGCAGGCAGAACAACAGCGGCGTGGCGGCATTTGGCGGTTGCTGCAACGGGGTTTTTGGAGTGCGATCGCGATCGCCATTCTGGTCGCCAGCCTGCGGACAGCGGAAGTTTCGGTGGAAACCTTTTGGGAAGGATTGCCGCAACTGGGGGAATGGATCGTCCGCTTTTGGCCGCCGGATTTATCGGAATTGCCCACTTTTTTGCAAGCCACTTGGGAAACTTTAGCGATCGCGATTGTGGGAACAACGACGGCGATTGTATTAGCCTTGCCTTTATCTTTTCTAGTCGCTGGCAACGTCGCACCTTTTTCTTTCCTGCGATTTCCCTTGCGATCGATCTTAAATTTTTTACGAAGTATCGACACGATGATTTTTGCCCTCTTTTTCGTGTCGGTTGTGGGATTGGGACCGTTTGCCGGGGTGTTGGGGGTCGCATTTCACACCACCGGTTCCATGGCCAAACTCTACGCCGAAGTTTTGGAAACCTTGCCACCAGAACCCATTGAAGCCGTAGAAGCCACGGGAAGCGATCGCTTGCGGACCTTTGCGTTTGCTGTTTTGCCAGAGGCGATGCCATCCTTGGTGGGGATTAGCTTGTATTTGTGGGAGTACAACGTTCGTTCTTCGGTGATTCTCGGCATTGTCGGCGCTGGCGGCATTGGCTACGAACTGACGGTCAGCCTCAAATTGCACGATTTTCCCCGTCTGGCTACCATTTTAATTCTGATTCTAGCGATGGTGAGTATTATTGATGCGCTGAGTGCGCGTTTGCGGCGGCGCTTAAATTAAGGAAAAATGAGAAAATGACTGCCATGCTAACCGTTGAGAATCTATATCAAACTTACGAAAACCATACCATTTTGGCAGATATTGGTTTTTCCATTGTTCCCCAAACCTTTGTCGCCATTTTGGGACCGAGTGGTTCTGGCAAAACCACACTCATGCGATCGATTTTGCAACTGTTGCCCCCACAACAAGGCAATATTTGGCTGGAAGAGACCAATTTAACCCAGTGTTCGCCGAAAACCCTACGCGCCAGCCGCGCGCGCATTGCTACGGTGACGCAACAATTTAGTTTGGTACGTCGCCGCAGCGTTTTGGAAAACTGTTTGGGAGGACGGTTGCGGGAAATTCCTTTGTGGCGTTGTTTGGCTGGCCAATATCCTGGGTACCTTTTGGAGGCGGGGTTGGTGGCATTGGAAAAGGTGGAACTGTTAGAATATGCCTTTCAACGTGCCGATCGCCTTTCTGGCGGACAAAAACAGCGTGTTGCGATCGCGCGTGCCTTGACACAACAAGCCAGTTTAATTTTAGCAGACGAACCGGTGAGCAGTTTGGACCCGCAAACGGCCCATAATGTCCTGTCTTTGTTAAGGTCGCTTTGCCAGCAAGAGGGGTTGACGGTAGTGTGTAATATGCATCAGGTAGCGTATGCCAAACAGTACAGCGATCGCATTTTGGGAATTCAGAATGGCAAGTTGGTGTTGGATGTTGCCACCTCGCAAGTAAGCGATCG
>CAYZHY010000111.1:0-2728 GCA_964477525.1 uncultured Geitlerinema sp.
TATATACTTCTTTCAACTACTTTGGAGAAGTTGCCGATCGCTGTTTCCCCTGCGAACGTCTCTAGTGGCTAGAAGACAAGGTATCCTTGTTAGCATAGGTATTCCCTAGCCATGCCACCAACAGTCGAGGAAAGCGAGATTATGGAACCAATTCCTTATCTAATTTTTGAACTGTACAATTCTACCTACGGCATCGAAGCCACCGCCGTACAGGAAATTTTTTCTCTGCCAGAACTAACTCCCATTGCAGAAGCACCACCAGATATTGCTGGCGTTCTCAACTTGCGGGGTCAGATCGTACCGGTAATGGATTTAAACCGGCGTTTTGGATACAAAAGCCGTCCCTATCAATTAAGCGATCGCGTAATTGTTTTGCAATGGCAGAACGTTCAAATGGGAATTATTGTCGATGATGTTCGAGAAATTCAAGACATAGAACCACAAGATATTACCAGCGAAATTTCTTACGGCAGGGATTTTAAAGCACATGCCCATAATTTTATATCGGGATTTGCTAGGATAGGAACAAGCATTATCATTTTACTAGACTGCGAACCGTTGATTCGCTATTCAGAAACCCTACCATCAGATACGGACACGCCAGCAGAAGCCGAAACTGAAGAAGAAGAAACGCCAGAGCAACACCGCACCTTTTGTCCCCATGCCAGCGAAACGGAACGAGCTACCTTTCGCGAACGGGCCGAAGCTTTGATGCAAAGTTATGAAAGTCAGGACTTAAGTGGTTTTATGTCCTTAGCGGTCGTAGAACTGAACGGCGAATATTTCGGTATCGATTTGCAGATGGTTCGGGAGTTTACAGATATCTTGCAGGTTACCCCCATTCCTTGCTGTCCGCAGCGGGTGGTGGGAAATATGAACTTGCGCGGGGAAATCGTTACCCTGTTTGACATGCGAGAGATTTTGAATCTGGATTTCTCGCAAAAGCGATCGCTAGACAAAGCTGTGGTTTTGCAAGTTCAAGACATCGTCGCTGGTATGACCGTAGATGAGGTTTTTGATATCACCCACGTTTATCCTACCGACATCGAACCAATTCCGGCGGCAGTTCATACCATGCGCGATGAATACTTGCGGGGAACAGCACCCTACCAAGACAAAATGATGGCCATTTTAGATATCACCAAAATCTTGACCCAAGGAGAACTGGAAGTTAACGAAAGCGTTTAGACCTATTCAGACTCGGCCTCTAAACGACTTTCATTATCGTCGTTTTCATCGTTGCCGTTGCTGCTATTGTCGTCGCTTTTCTGAGCGGCTACAGAATTCGACGATACCACCGCACCGAGTTCCAGTTTTTCCCGTACTTGCTGGCGAATTTTTTCCAGCATATCCGGGTGGCTTTCGATATACTCTACCGTGTTGTCTCGACCTTGAGCAATGTTGTCGCCATCGTAGCTGTACCAAGAACCGCGGCGTTTGATAATGCCAGTTTCTTCCGCCAAATCCAACAAGCAACCAACTGTGGAAATACCTTTTCCGAAGATAATGTCGAATTCAGCAACGCGGAAAGGTGGGGCAACTTTGTTTTTCGCAACCTTGACTTTGGCACGGATGCCGTATTCATCGGAACCTTTTTTCAAGGTTTGGATGCGGCGAATATCCAAACGTGCGGAACAGTAGAATTTGAGAGCTTGACCGCCGGTGGTGGTTTCTGGAGAACCGTAGGTAACCCCAATTTTTTGCCGCAATTGGTTCAAGAAAATCACCGTACAGGCAGATTTGCCGATGTTGCCGGTAATTTTGCGCAATGCATGGCTCATCAACCTGGCTTGGGAACCCACTTGGGTCGTTCCCATTTCACCTTCAATTTCGGAACGGGGAACCAACGCCGCAACGGAGTCAATAACGACAATATCAACTGCTACCGAACGCACCAACTGATCGACAATTTCCAAAGCCATTTCCCCAGTATCGGGTTGGGAAATGAGGAGATTTTCAATGTCTACGCCTACGTCGGCAGCGTAGGTGGGGTCGAGAGCGTGTTCCGCGTCTACAAAGGCAGCAATTCCCCCGCTTTTTTGGACTTCTGCGATCGCGTGTAGCGCCAGGGTTGTTTTTCCAGAACTTTCAGGACCGTAGATTTCAATGACACGTCCTTTCGGCAAACCACCGCCAAGGGCCAAATCCAGGGTCAATGCACCGCTGGGGATGGTTTCCACTTTCATTTTGGCGGCATCCCCCAGACGCATGATGGACCCTTTGCCAAAATTACGTTCGATTAGGTTTAAAACCGAGTTGAGAGCTTTCTGTTTTTCTGGGGTTACTGCAGTTTCTCTTGCCATGCCGTGCCTCGATTTTGAATAAATATGCGGTCCGTTTCGGGAGCAGGTTTGAACTACCTTTGACCATTTTACTCGATTTGCTTGGAACTTGTTGAGGCGGTGGAGGAATTTCGCTAGAGTCCCCGCCAATGCCTAGTCTGGTTCTGAAGGGTTGGATTCTAGTTTCGCTAGCAAGGCTTGCAGGCGCATTCGTTCGATATAGGGCCAGCCGCCGTTGTTCTCAATATCTTGTAATAAGGTATAGAAATCTTGACGGTTGTCCGGTAAAGCGTTTTGAAACCAGCGATCGCGAATTTCTTGGTGGGTACTTTCCAATACCCGAAGAATGGCTAGCAAATCTTGAGGATTTACTTGATGGCTAGCGGCAAGTTCTTTCAATTCTTCCGCGATCGCATGTAGGGACGCTTGTAAATTTTGGGATTGGG
>CAYZHY010000111.1:2828-11398 GCA_964477525.1 uncultured Geitlerinema sp.
TTGGGATTGGGTCTCGTTCATGGTAATTTTTTCCGGTTGGCGGGGAAAAATCGACGTACGCAGGTGATAGGTATCACCTAACTCTCTGCCTATTATCACCGCATTTTTGCTCAAATATCACATGAAATTTAGATTGCGATCGCGGTATTTTGGCTGGAGAAGGGGCATACTATAAATATAGAGAATAAGGAAATAAGGTAACTCCTAAATCGTGCCTTGGTTTTTATCTAAATTGTAACTTCTACCTATTTTTTTGCCTATTCACTTTACCTAAAATTTTTTTTCGTCTTTTCGGAGGACAGCAGCCATGACATCCTACAAACCCAATACCAACATTCCCTTCCAAAAACTTGTCTATTCTAAAATTAGAATCAACGGTAAGCTGCACTTGGTTCCTATGGAATTGTATGCTGATGGTACGGTCAGACGTCACGCTTATTGATTGAACGCACTTAAAACATATGGGCGAAATCAAATACAAGCAAGACACGTTTTCTAAGTTGGATAGATGGTTCTGGGATTGGCTTTTGCCAATCCCAATTTTTTTGAACAGTCAGTTTTGCGGATAAAATTTCTTGGTTTCGCTACAGTAACGCCAAGCAATGCCGGCTGGGTCTTTGGCTTGAGACCAAATGGCAAAGTCTGCTTTGTTTTTTCGCTGGCTGATGGTACTGGCACTGACTTGCAACCGCCTGGATAAAGCTGCTTGATGCAATTCAGAAACATCTGCGGAAGTGAATTGGGAAATTGGTTCTGGGGTGGTTTCTGGTTCTGAAGTAGTTGCTGGTTCTGGGATGGTTTCTGGAGAACTCCAGGCAAATAAATAATCGACATCCCCTCGATCGTTGACCTCAAAGTTGGCGGTAAATTCTTGGGCTTGCCGGTCCAAATACTCTTTTGCCTGTTCGCTAGTCACGTTGGCTTGCAAAGCCAGTTCCAACACCGAAATTTTTCCTTGGTTGAGAGTAAGTAAATGATGGAAAGCTGCCTTTAAATCTTCTTGACGCTGTTGGCGATGCCGTCGCCAACGCCACCCCAACCATCCCACAGCGATCGCAATACCGACTACCAACGATACAGATGCCAGTTGCATGGCAAACGCCACAGTCGCCTGCAGCAACTCCTCTACCGTTTGCACAGTTGTCCGCAGGATAAAAATAGCCAGGACAAACCCCAGAAGATAAATCCCGCATCCGGTCAGATTGAAATCAAAATGTTTGGAATGGTTTTTAGCCATGCGCGATCGACGGATTCAGCAATGGATTCAGCATACATCGATGGTATACGAACGAGAGCTATTCGAGCTATTCAATATAGCACTGACCTTCCCATCGATTTTGTTTGTCAAAACCAACGATGGTTTCTGTGGATTTCTATCCAAGAGTTACCTAGAGTATAAAAACAAGCATAGTTTACAGAAGAAGTTATATGAAGAAAAGGTGCCAACAGGTACCAAAAGCGATCGCCAAGGGACCAACAACGACCACCATTACTGGGGAAAAAACCAAAAACCGGCGATCGCTTGTTTTTCATTTGTTTTGAAACAAGTGCGTTTTGGGTCGAACAACAGCGTTTGGAAAGGTTTATTGGGATTTCGGAGTGGCTGCTGTTTTTATATCAAGCAACTGCGTATACAGATCGCTGAGTTGTTTGGCTACTCCTTCCCAACTAAACATCGATTCTACCCGATGGCGGGCATTCTCGCCCAAGCGATCGCGCCAGCTTTTATCGGCTAAAACCCGATCGATGGCTTTGGCAAAAGCATCATCGTCTTTGGGAGGACACAGCAATCCCGTTTCTTCAGAAACAACGGTAAATTGCAATCCCCCTACTCGGCTGGCTATGACTGGCGTACTGCTGGCCATGGCTTCGATAGCCACCAAACCAAAGGGTTCGTAATGGCTGGGTTGCACGCAAACATCGGCGGCGGCATAATAGGCGGGCAAATCTTCATCGGCAATTCTTCCCGGGAAGCTGGTGATGTTTTCTATACCGAGTTCGGCAGCAATCGCTTTGATGCGATCGTGTTCGTCGCCATCGCTTTTTCCAGGACGAAAACCGCCACCAATGATAATGTGAATATCGCCATCAAATTGCTGTAGGATTTCGGAACGGCTGGCGGCCCGAACCAGAGTTTCAATGCCTTTGCGGGGGTCGAAACGTCCTACATAAAACAGAACTTTGGCATCGGGAGCAATATTTAGTTTTTCTCTAGCTTGTTTGCGGTTGATGTGGCCGAAACGGTGGATATCAGTTCCGCAGGGGATAATATCAATATTTCCTTTTTCCGAAAGCAGCGATCGCATGTGTTCTTGTTCTTGAGGACTGGTCGCCACAATGCGTTCGGCGGTTTCCAAACACTGTCGTTCTACCTCCAATCTGGTTTCGGTAATGGGAGGGCGATCGCTGACATTTTGGTACTTGACAACACCTAGAGAATGGTAGGTATGAACTTGTTGGCAAGATTGACGACGCTTCAGTTCCATTCCTACCCACGCCGAGAGCCAGTAGTTGGTGTGGAGTAACTGATATTGTTTGCCGTTCTCCTTTTGAAACCGTTGCAGTTGCTCTACAAACTCAGGTAAATAGTCGAAAATATGGTCTCGATGAACGAACTCTTTAGGACCGGCAACCAGACGAATCGTACGGCAGTTGGGACTGTGTTTTACAATAGGTTCGTCTTTAGCATCGGCGTAGCGAGTAAACATATCAACTTGCCATCCCAACTTAGCCAAAGCCATTCCCACTTGATATACATAGACGTTTTGTCCGCCGGCTTCTTCTTTGCCAATTTCTATAGCTGGGTCGCCATGTACGGAAATTAAGGCGATGCTAGGGGAGTCTTGCTGGAACATGATACCTTCTCCTTACGTATTTGCTGGCTGGATAGGAACCAACCAGTTTCCTCTAACGAATTACGACAAAGGATAATACATTGCTTGCTAGGATACTACGTACTGAGGAAAAAATTTAAACGAGTCGTTGGTGGGATGCGATCGCTTCCTTTCTATCCTGTTTCCTAGCCATCGAGCAAATTTTTCAGGAAAAGGGGTGTACATGGCAGGTTATATTATTGTAATATAATAAAGGACACCTTGGAGAGGTGGCTGAGCGGTCGAAAGCGGCAGATTGCTAATCTGTTGTACGGTCAATCACCGTACCGAGGGTTCGAATCCCTCCCTCTCCGTTGCTTAACTTTGCGGAGCCAGATTTTTAAAGTTTTTTTGAGCCATTTTTCTTAAACTGTAGCTAGAGTGGTGGAAATACCAATCCCAGCTTTCTAGGAGAATGAAAAAATGAGGATTTGGCGGCCGGCAGGGCGCTCGTTTTTATTTGTTGCCTGTATAGCACTACCGGTTTGGGGTCATCCCAATGCCATAGCGGTTGAACAAGAAGAGCAATTGCAAATTCCTATCAAAAGCCAACCGCAAACCGTCGCCTGTCCCACCAAGAGCGAAGATGCGAGGGTATTTTACAATCGTGCCATCGAACTAACGGCAGAAGGTAAGGTAGAAGAAGCCAAGGTTTTGTACCAGCAAGCCATTGATAAAGACGACCAGTTTTGCGATGCCATGGACAATCTGGGCCATTTGTGGCGATCGCAGGGAGAGTTGGAAAAAGCTATAGAATGGTACCAGCGATCGCTAGCGGCTTCTCCCGGCAATGGTACTGCCTATCAAAATCTCGGCGTTGCGTACCAACTACTGGGAAAATACCAACAAGCAGAATTTGCCTACCGGCGTTTGAAAGGCATCGAACCGGAAAACCCAGAAGGCTATTACGGTTTGGGTTTGGTTTATCTAAACACGGAACAGCCAGAAAAAGCGATCGACCCCTTACAAAAAGCCATTAGCCTGTACGACAAGAAAGAAAAATCTCCCTGGATGGTCGATGCTCGTTACTATTTGGGAATCGCTTACTACCGACAGGAACAATGGGCACAAGCTAGAGATGCTCTTGAGCTAGTATATCAGGAGTTGGGAGATAACCCCAAGCTTAATTTTTATCTGGGGATGTGCTATCACCAATCGGAAGCCATCAACAACCCCGAAACAGCCCAACAGTATTTTCGCAAAGCCAAAGAACTTGGCTGGGAGGTTCCCAAGAAACTGTTAGACGAAGAATGAACTAATGATTCGTTGTAATTTCTCCTAAAGATTTCGTCGCTTCCACAAATTGTTGGGAAACAAAAGGCAAAATTTCCTCACTTTGACTGTTTTTCTTTCCTTCTGCAAACACCACCAACAAATAAGGACGATATCCCGGAATTTCAATATAAGCAGCATCGTGGCGAACGCTACTGGTTAACCCAGCCTTCGACCAAAGTTTAATTCCCGAAATATTCTCCGTCAAACCACCCCCCAAAAAGCCACGGACTTGGTTTTCTGGGTTGGCATCCAAATCCGCTGGGTTGAGACTGCGCCGCATCAAACGCATCATATCTTGCGAAGCCTCCGAAGATACTGCCACACCACCGATAATCGCATGAAACAGGCGAATCGTGGCATTGGTAGTGAGCATATTGCGATTTTCCATCAGTTCTCCCAAAAACTGACGTTCCCGACCGTAAGGACCATCCCCCCAAGTTTTTTGATTGACGTTAATCGTTTCTAACTCTTCCCATTGAAACGATTGGAAATAATTGTTCACCAGATTGCGTTGTTGCTTCCAAGTTTCAAACGGTCCGGGGGGTAACTCCGGCCCGCTAGTGGTTCCCGTGAGAACATCCACCATCAACCCCGTAGCATCGTTGCTGGAGTCTACAATAGCATCGCGAACGGCGCGTTCTAACTCCGGCGACGATTGAATCATACCGTTTTTTAACCATTCATAAACAGCCACCATATAGAAAATTTTGACCACGCTAGCGGGATAGATTCGTTCTTCGCCGCGATAGTGAACTCCCCTGACTGGTTGGTTCCAGAACGTTTCTGGATTGAGCGCACCTCCGGTATTGACAGGAATGGGAGGGTCGTAAACCACCCAGCTAAAGGCAATTTGATTTTTGGCCAGTTGGGGAAACTGCTTCCAGGTGGCTTGCAAAATGCGATCGCTAAGGTTTTGCAATTGTTCGTCAGGTTGGAAAAAAGGCATAATTCAGTACAAACGTTGAAAAAAAGGAAATTTCCGTTGAAATCCGCCAGAACGACTACGATTGTACTATAGGAAGCAACTGTTTTCTATAGCAGTTTTGCAAATTATGGCAGTGGCAACAGACCAACAGCAGTAAGTTAGAACGGATTCGCGATCGCCTGCCAAACACCTCTCGCAATTAACGAAAAACAGGACAGCCAACCCACTTGCATTATCAAACAATTTTATCCGCAAGCGCAGGGAACCAACAACTTGCAAAAAGCTGCTCAGTTTTTTTTCTCAAGAGATTCAACAGAACTTCTTATAGTTTTCCTCCCCCTCCTCCCCCTCCTTCCATGGAAAATGTAGTCTTCCCATCTCGGATTTGGTATTACCGCTTGTTTCGGAGGCGGAGTTGGTGAAGAATTTGTAAAAATCTTTTGGTGTCGTTCTCTTTTAGCACTTTTCTCACCTTCCAATCTGTAGGAGATTCTCTAAAAAAAAGCGATCGCGGAAAAAAACATAAAAACTTACTAAATTATAAATAATTGACTTAATTGAAAATAGGGGTTATGATTTATAGCGATAGTTTTTTCTTGAAGATTTGGACGATTTTTGCAAACTGCTGCGCGCTTCCTTCAACAAAGCATAATAGCTAGTCGGCGATCGAAAAACAACATTGTATTGCTCAACAATAAACTCTTCCAGTTCTGATAGATCCCAGGACTCTTGTTGTTGCAACCAGGCAAGAACCTCCTGTTTTTCTTGGGGATCTAGATAGCTTTTTCCACCTTGATATGATAGTTTTAACCCTTCAACCCCATCTTCAAAAAACTTACGTTTCCATTTGCTAATAAAGCTTTTGGAGACATTTAAAGCTTCGCTAATTCCTCGATAAGACCAATTTTGTAGAGCTAATTTGACAGCCAAAGCTCTTTTCAACTCACGAGAATCGGGATTGCTATCGATCCATCGATCCAACTTTTGAATGTACTGTTCTTGTTCTTGATTGTCCATCAAATGTTTTCTCCGTCAAGTGCAACTGAATTGTATCATAGTTGGCACAGACTGTTTATATATCATTTGGAAGCAGTCAACTCTGCGATTAGATATCATGGTTTACAGACAAGCGAACAAAATTGAAGTAAGCGTACCTAGAGAAACAAGCCCATCGTACTATCCTCAAAAACTCGATCTTGACCGTCTGCATTCAAGCAAACATCTTCGCCCCCTTAAACCCCGCTTTAACTAACCCTTTCAAAAAATAAACTCTAAATTAACGAATACAGAATCCCCACTGCAGAGACCCGAAAAAAACCACCTCAGAACTTCTTATAGTTTTCCTCCCCCTCCTCCCACTCCTCCCACTCCTCCCACTCCTCCCACTCCTCCCACTCCTCCCACTCCTCCCCCTCCTTCCAACAAATCCTCACTGACCCTGCACAACAAAACCAGCCCAAAACTGCGGATGGGCAAAAGGATAGCTTTGCTGGCAAAACAGACTCAACCCCTCATTCAGCAATGGCGTTAGCCGCCGAACCGCTTTTTTGCGTTTCTTATGTTCCTCCTTCCAAGACAAACGTTGTTCCGAACTCAGTTGGCGGCGGCGGTGTTGTTTCAACTGGTCTTCTGCTGCCATGAAAGCCTCCCATTCCCGTTTCAGACGCTGTTCCAAATACGGACGAATTTGGGGCAAGTAATCCCGTTTCAGTTCCTCATTAGTGAGACAGCGCAAGCGTTGTTGGGCTTTTTGCAAAGCAGCAGCCGTCGTGTGTTGGCGGCGTTGTTGGTAGTACAGCGTCGCAAAAACCGCCGTAGCCAGGTCGTTCACCGCCCACAGGGTACTGATGGCACTGCTAACCCCGATGCAGAGAAAACCAGTACTGATAGTGAGAATGTCATCCGTGAGTTCGGTGATAGATAAATTGGTTTCGCAGCAGGAAAGGAACACCTCTTGTACGTGGGGAAATCGCCAAGTCAGCAACTGCCCCAGAGAAAGGTCGCCATCGGCAAGCACCAGGCGCGAATTGAGGGGATTGCCCAGTTCCGAACTAGCGTGGTGGCTGGAATGGAGTTGTTTCACTTGGGCGAGGAGGTCTTGGTAGTTGGCAGTGGTAGCGTTTTGGCGGCGCAGGCGTTGTTGGGCGGGCACTTGATACAGTTGTGCCAGGGTGTCGCATTCGTATTCGGTGAAGTAGAGGTCGTCGGTGGCATCTTCGACAATGCCAATGGTGGATTGGGGGGCCGTGTTGTCGGGGCGTTGGTGGCAGAAATTGAGAATTTGGCAGCTGGGTACGATTCGCAGGCGGAATTGGTCGCTGAGGTAGCCGGTGGCGGTGGCAGTGGAGACGCTGGAAGGTTGGGATTTGCGTTTGCCGCCTCCCATGCGGGTATCGTCGGTGGCGGGATGGTAGGTGGTTTCGCTGGCGGCGGTGGGTTGGCTGGTACTGATGGGCAAGGCAGCGAAGGGAATTTGGTGCAAAGCGAGGTGGGGAACGATGATGAGTTCGCGGATATCCTGCAAGTGTTGTTGGATGAGTTGGTCGAGATGCAAGCGTTGGCTGAGTTGCTGCAGAATGGAAGACATTTGTTGCAGCCAGGTGCTGTTATCGCGGCTATAGTAGGGGATTGACCAGTTATCTAGAATCCAGCCTTGGAATTCTTTGCGATTCTCTCCCTGGCAAGTAAACACTTGCGGGGAGTGCCCTGGTTTCAAAATGAAAATATGAGTGTCGTCTTTGGTGGTATAGAAACTAAGCAAGGCAGCTTGCTGGTGGGGAATCAGTTGCTGCATCTGTGCCAGGGATAAATGTTCGGTTTGTTGTTGGGCGGCTTGCAGCAAGTCTTGGCGGCGGATTTGCTGCCATATTTCTTGTTTTTCTGCCTCTAGTTGTTCGATTTGCTGGCGGTCTTTTTGGGAAAATTGCGGTGTGGCATCGCGTTTGGCACCTACTAGTTGTTTTTCCTGTTGGGGAAACTGCAGTGGGTAGCGTAGGGCGTTGATTTGTTGTTGCAGTTGTTGGTATTGCTGAACCAGGGGAGGCACTTCGCCTTCGGGATACAGGTCGGAAGTAGCCATTAAATCCACCAACCGCTGGCAGCGGGAACGTTCCGTGGTTTCGATGGCGTTTTGGATGTCTTCTACTTGGATGTAGGCGTGAACCAGGTTTTCGTAGACACCAATGGATTCTTCCAGAATTTCCTGGCGGCGTTGTTCGTCTACTGATTGGCTGCGGGAAGTTTCCACAGCATCGATGGCTTGGCTGTAGCCTTCAATGGCAAGTTGCCAGTTGCCTTGTTGAAATCCGAGATTTCCCAAGTTGCGTCCAGTTCTCCAACACTCTAAAGGAACGGCTTGGGGCGTATGAATGGTAAGGGCGTTGCGATAGCAAGCAATGGCATCTTCCAGATTCTGGGCTTTCTCTCCCTGGATGCGGTCTGAGTAGGCAGCGCCCAGATTGTTTTGGGTCATTGCCCAATCTTGGGGAAAGGCATCG
>CAYZHY010000112.1:0-11146 GCA_964477525.1 uncultured Geitlerinema sp.
GGTCGCAAACTCCCATCGTGACCGTACGGACCATCCAACACATCGTAGCAATATCCCTGCTGTGGCGACCAAAACCGATGGAAATTTTGCCGCACTTGATGCGCCATGCGTGCGTATTCCCGGTCCGATTTTCCGACTTGCGTGGCAAAGTCCGCCATTGCTAGTAAGGCATTGTACCAAAGGGCATTCACTTCCACCGGCTTGCCCATGCGCGGCGTTACCACCCAGTCGTCTACTTTGGCATCCATCCAAGTGAGCTGCACCCCCTCCATACCAGCATACAACAAACCATCTTCGCGATCGCAATGAATCTTATAGCGCGTTCCCTCACGATACCAAGCAATTGCTGTTTCCAAAACCGGAAATACCTCTTGCAACAATGCTTTATCTTGCGTTGCCTGGTAATAGACATACAAGGCTTGAAAATACCACAGCATGGCATCCACTGTGTTGTATTCCGGTTGGTTGGTACCATCGGGGAAGAAATTGGGCAGCATCCCTTGGTCTACGTAAGCCGCAAATGTCCGTAAAATCGTTCGCGCCACCTGCCAGCGACCGGTTGCCACGCACAATCCCGGCAAACTAATCGCCATATCCCGACCCCAATCACCAAACCAAGGATAGCCAGCGATAATGGTTTTTCCGGGGGAACCATCGGCTAAGGTGCGATGGTGCCGAAGGCACCGGTCCGAAGGACCATCGACCACAAACGCATCCGCTGCCAGAACTAACTGCCGAATCCATGCCGGCGTATCCTGCGTTTGCAAATAATCGCAATTTTGCCACTGATGGAGAATTTCCCGTTCGTAGCGATACCGTTGTTCCCAAGCTGCTTTTCCATCTAAGTTCGGTTGCGACTCGGTGGTGGCAATAAAAGTTACGGATTCTCCTGGTTGTAATTCGATCGCTATTTTTCCAATACAAACGTGGTCCTCGCGATCGCTCAATCCCCGATACCGTTCCACCGGCAAGTCAAAGCCCCAATACCAATCGCTAGCAGTTTCAATTTTCGAGGAATTGGGCGCATCTACCAGCAAATACCAAGGAACTGCCTCCGGAAATGCTTGCACTTGTATTCCCTTCTTGCCAAGTTCTACTTGCATTTGCCAGTTACCACCTTGGGTATTACCATGGCGATCGCGATAATTGGCTAGTGCCGTCAGCGATAGGGTCAGCGGTTGGTTCCCTCGATGCAACGTGTAGCGAATATAGGTGGTATTGCTGCCCGGTTGCATCCAAATCCGCTTTTGCAACAAAGCATCGGCCAAGGCATACTGCCAGACCGGAATATTCCCTTCTAGAAAAAAACGCTCGATAAACTGATATCCTTTGGGATTGACAGTACCATCTGCCCATAAGTTGGCATGGAGGGGATAGTTGCGATCGCGGTAACGAACCACTTCATCCAATTTCGCTAGCAGTAGCGTATGACCCAACGGCGGTTGCAACGCTGCCATTAACAACCCGTGGTAGCGACGAGTCAAAACACCGGCAACTGTTCCCGAGGCATAGCCGCCGATCCCGTTCGTTACCAGCCATTCCCGCTGCTGGGCGGTAGACAAACAACCACAAAGCGATCGCCCGAACTGAATCTCCATTATCCAAAAATCCCCAACGAACTTGCCAAGCCAAAAAAATAGGGGAACAAACGCGATTGCATTCTACCAAATTTTCTGGAAATACTTGCCAACGATTTACCGCCAGGTCCAGGTAAAAACCCTAACATAAAATCGGCGTTATCCGGAAGCCGCACTGCAAAAACCCGAAAAAAAACCTCATGACTTTTTGTTTGTAGTTTTCTTCCCCCTCTTCCCCCTCTTCCCACTCTTCCCCCTCCTCTATCGAAAATGTGGTTTTTACGTGTCGGATTTGGTATTATTCCTCACGCGATCGCGAACGACACTGACTGCTGATTTGTCCGTGGACGCTCACCAAGTAAGGCACCACATAAGTTAGCATTCCCGATGCCCAGCGCGTCTTGGTCATATTTCCTTTCGCCAAAGCCGGACCGTGGTTGATGGCAAACACAATCGAACCGACCACAACAGCAACGCGCAAAGCCGTGGGGGCGAATTTGGGATTGCCCAAACTTCCCAGAAAATGCTGCAAAGATTTCATGCCTTTATAACCATTTAGTGTTCTAAAAGCCAAGATTCCACCCCTTGAAACCAACGCGATCGCACTACCCACACCATAGCACCTGCGGGCAATAGCATCAACAATCCCCCCAACCGTAGCACAAACCAGATTTCTGCACTTGCGATCGCCAGTTTACCGCTAGCTGCCTGCCACCAAACCACCGACACGGCCACCACCAACAATACACCCAGCAGCAACAGGCTTGTTCGGGAAAAACGACCTACTCCCGTCAAACGCCACCGAAGGCGCAACCTGTTCGCCAATCGTATTGCTATCCACTCCATGCCTGTCAGGATCCATCCCGGCTGCCAAAGTTCGATTGCTACCAGCAGCAACCACAACCAACTAAGTTGAAACCCAAACGTAGAAACTGGAAATAATGCCAGTTGCATGGCTTGACTGTAATTATAAGGAATAAAACATATCCATTGCAGGAAAAATTGAGGGAGATCGATAAGCTTTTCTGGGCTATGTATCAGTTCGCCCGTGCCACAAATACAAGTTGCCAGCCAAAAACACACCACAACCAGCAATCCATACAATCCCGCCAACCGAATTTTTATCGATATTTGTTGGATATGGCGGAGACTATAGTTAGCCATCAATTGCCCGCCAAACACCAACATGACAATATGGGCAGCAGTTGCCGTCGGAATTATCCGAACAAACGCCATTCCCGCAACGATGGCCATGCCAATTCCCAACAGCCAACTAACTCGGTAGCGAAATTGCCGATATTTGTTGGTAGCTTGAACTCTCCTACCGTAGCGTTGGCAAATTTGAATGCCAGTAACTAAAGTGCTAATATAACATAAACTTGCAGCTAAAATAAAATATGGAAATGCTAAATTAGGCGAGCGATCGCTACCATATCCCGATATTTGAAAAGCTTGCTGCCCCCAACGAACTGACCGAATCATAATTTGTGGGTCGTAAAGGGCAAGAATATGGTCGCTGGTACTGGAAAGAAATAATTGGCGGGCTGTTTTTTGAGCAAAATGACCGCAAATTCCACTATCTATACAAGCTTTCCCATCACCTTTTGTCGCTGGCTGCCAGCGATTTCGTGCGTAAGCAGCGGGATTGATTTGGTCGTAGATACCAGTTGCTAGCAAAAGATTGGGAGGCGATTGGGGAGTTGCCCAACCGCTGGTGCTAAGCACGATGGTGGCTTGCAGTTGCTGGTTGCTTTGAGCAAAAGGTAAGGCCGTATTGCCGCCCAGGGAATGACCCAAAACGCCTAATTTTTCTAAGTCGAAACGTTTCGGTTGGCTGCGTAAAAAAGTAAAAACAGCTTGCAGGTCTTGTTCGGTGGTATCAGCCAGGCTATTTTTGTTTCTTGCCGAGAGGGGAATATCGGAAGATTCCCCATAACCACGAAAATCAAATGCGATCGCGGCTATGCCACTACGGGCAAATTCCGTTGCCAAAGGTGCCATCATGGCTTTGCTATTGTTGACCCCATGGGCTAAAACCATGGTGGGATAAGGAGGGGATGCTTGTTTGGGCGTGTAAATACGTGCTACCAAATAAGATTCGGCCTCCATGGGAATGGCTGTCGGTTCTGTTTTTACCTCCCGAAAGGGATAGAAAATCACCGAAAGAAGCAAGCCAACGACAGCTAAGAAGGCAGCAATAGCCATCCCCCAATCGCGTTTCACCATGAAAAAATATCTATCCTAGGGGTTTGCCGTGGCAGATGGTTCTGAGGCAACGATCGAACGAATTTTTTCCACTTTTTGTTCGTATGCCGATGGTTTTAGAACCGGTGTCATGCCTTCGAGAGAAATGGATTGGTTTAGATCGATCCAAGAGCGACAGCCACCATATTTAGCATCGTAGGGAATTTTAACGGTTTTGGGCAGGCGGTAGGCTTGCAGCAATAAAATGTAGAGGGGTTGTTTGGGTTTCCAGCGAAACCGTTTGCTGGCGAAGCCTTGATTCCAGATATGAAATGGAAACAAAGCGTCTAGGGTGGCGCGTTCCTGGATGCGGAAAATATGGGTAATTTCGGCGGCAGCGGCAATGGGAATGGTTCCGGGATGCCAGCCAGAGGCAACTGGGGTAACTTGGCTGGCGTATTCGGGTTTGAGAAGTTCGGGGTCTTGGTGTTCGTAAGTAGGATAAAGCAAAACGCGATCGCTATCTACCTGAAAACGATTGTTATCTTCGCGAATGCCTCCCTTACGAAGCAACACAATCGTTTCGCCGCGTTTGATGGCAGCAACAGCAACTTTCCATTCTTTTAAAGCTTTGGTTAGGGTTTGCGTTTCGGTAAATACCATAAAGTTGGCAACTCCAAATAAACATTGTACGGTACGATGAGTTTCACCGAACTGTTCCTCAATTGTCAGCCACTCCCCTGGTCAAGAGACGGGGTTTGGAAGCATCAATTTCTAGGTAGCTGAACAGCTTTGGCCCCACCAAGGCTACATTAAAAATAGCTGTCCAAGATATGCAGCTTTTTTATTACTAAATTGTTATATATTTGCAAAAATGTTACAAAATATAAAGAATCCTTGTTGTCTCCGACATTATAATAGCTGCCATGACCGCAACCATAACCCAACTCGAACAACTGACCGTTACCACTTTAGTTGAAAATACTACTACTGGTCGAGGATTGCTGGGAGAACACGGCATTTCCTTTCTCATTGAAGCTGGTGCCCATCGCATTCTTTTTGACACTGGGCAGGGGCAGGTTTTGTGCAATAATGCGGACAAGCTAGGCGTGTCTTTGTCTCCTCTGGATGCTGTCGTTTTAAGCCACGGACACTACGACCATGCCGGTGGTTTAAAAAAAGTTCTCACCGAGTGCTTACAGGCGGTTTTGTTTTTACATCCGGCTGCCATTCAACCGAAATATAGCCCTCGTGGAGATATTGGATCGCCTTTGCGAGATGTGGAAACGCTGAAAAATTGTGCCCGTCATGTAGTTTGGACGGAACAACCTACAGAAATTGTACCTGGCGTTTGGGTCACTGGTGGAATCCCCCGACGCCATTCTTTAGAAGACACCGGGGGTCATTTCTACCAGAATGAGGAACATACGCGCATCGATTCCATTCCCGACGACCAGGCCATTTATATTTATACTTCCCAAGGAATCGTGGTGATTTTGGGATGCGCCCATGCCGGGGTTATCAATACATTAGATTATATCGCCGAACTGACGGGGGAAAGAAAATTTCGCGCGGTGATTGGTGGGATGCATTTACGAGATGCCAGTCGCGATCGCATGCAAGCAACAGCAGATGCCTTAGCGAAATACGACGTACAGCTAATTGCTCCCAACCATTGTACCGGATGGCTGGCTACGATGTTTTTCTGGCAGCAATTTCCCAACCGCTGCGTTCCATGTCATGTGGGAAGCAAGCTCGATTTTTCCTAAAATCTTTCTCGGTTAATTTCCCAGAAAAGCCAAAGGTTCGTCAGCGTCTTTCCATCCCGAGATACCGGGGGCAAATCCTTGGATATTATCGTATCCCAGCGTATGCAGCGACATCACGCCGATCCCCGTACGATAGCCGGAAGTGCAGTATAAAATGACGTTGCCTTTGCGGGGAATTTGGTCTACATTTTGTGCCAAATCTCGCAGGGGAATGTTGATGGCATCGGGGATGTGACCTTTAGCATATTCAAAAGGCGATCGCACATCCACCAATAACGTTTTATTGTCTTTCATAAAGCTTTTGAGTTGGTCTACGCTTTTAATGGCGTAGAACCCTTTCGGGAGATTTTGCAAAGAAGCGTCAATGGTTTCTGCCATTTCGGCAGAATTGGTTGTATTTTGGGCAGATGCTGGTTGTGGAATGGCTGCGATCGCACCTACACCCACTATGAAAGCAACAAAAAAAGCAATAAACTGTCTCATAACTGGCATTTCCCTCAAACTAGTAACAAACGATTTGCACAAAATTTAAGATTCGTTGACAGATTGACTGCTGTGGCTGCGAGGGTCGGTAGACCTGGCCGATTTTTGTTTGTTGGAGGTTTCCACTTGCGAAGCTTCACCCCTTTTGGTTTTAGCATAGGGAAGCGATTCCCCAGCTGCCAAAGCTGTCAAGTTCGACTCCATGACCTGGCGGGGAACTTCTCCAATCGCTTCCGCTACATCATTTCCCGAACCATCGAGATAGACAAAGTGGGGAATCCCGTCTACCTGATATTCGGTCATCTCTGGCAACCATTTGTTGTTATCGACGTTCAGCATGACGAAATTAATTTCATCGCCATATTCTTCCCGCAACTCCGCCATCTCTGGTGCCATGGACTGACAAGTGGTACACCAGTTGGCGTAAAATTCCATTAAGGTTGGTTTGCCGTTATTGGTGGCTGTTTCTAAAGGCGTAGAGGTTTCCGCTAGTTTGGATAGGGAAGCGGAACTGGTGTTGGTTTGCAGGCCTAAAAAGACGGATACACCTAGCGCGATCGCGACGAGAGCTACAATAAAATTGCGAATGCGATTTCCGCCGGTTTCCCGGTTTTCAGAAGGACTACCAGTCATACGTTATTTTCTTAGATTCACCAATCTTGACGCATCGATCTTAGCGCATCAAAATATCATTATCGTATAGTACGACTAAGGTATGTTGGGAAGAAAGCAGCAAAGCAACGCGAGAAGCTGCCCATTTTCCCATTCCCAATTCGGGTAATCGTAGAACATTTTCAAGGTGACATTGCCGTGAAAAAACGTGTAACGCTCAAGTTTCCCAAATCTGCCATCCAAATGCCCATTACCTATAGGTTGGCGAAAGATTTTAATATTGCTGCTAGCATTATCCGTGCTCAAGTAGCCCCCAATCAAGAAGGCAAATTGGTAATGGAACTATCCGGGGATATTGACGAACTCGAAGATGCCATTGAGTGGATGCAATCGCAGGATATTACGGTATCTCTGGCAAGTGCAGAAATTTCCATTGATGAAGATACCTGCGTTGATTGCGGTTTGTGTACTGGCGTTTGCCCCACGCAAGCTTTAACTTTGCATCCAGAAACATTCCAGCTTAATTTTACGCGATCGCGATGCGTTGTATGCGAACAATGTATTCCCACTTGCCCGGTACAGGCGATTTCTATCAATCTTTAAGCCTCTGATAGAAAAAATTGCTTGGTTTTAGGGTTACCATACCAACCATTTTCAGCGATAATAAACAAAGAATGTCTTAAGCGGCCATACCTGTTTTGCGTTTTCCACGACTGGCCAACCAACTCCCCTGGGTATCTCTTGGAATTCTATTTTTAGCCCATGGTTTGTTTGGCTTGATTCTGTCCAACGAAGATCCCCCTATATGGCTTTTGGTAGTCTCCCTTCTGTTAATTTTTCTGGTAGCCGAAGGTTTGGCCTCTCCTTGGTCGATATTGCGAGCCTTCTTTTTTCGTTGGTTAAATTCCGATTTTCGTGCTTTTATTACGGTGGTTGTGGGCACGCTTTTGGGAGTTTTTGTTCTAACTTGGATTCATATTTTTATTCACGAATTGGTTTTGATAGCCGCTGGCATCTTGGTACGCCTTGACCTACAAAACTATAATTTGAACAAATACCAGGATTTCGCTATTATTTTAATTACTTCTTTGGCTGGTTTTGGGATTGGATTTGGTTTTGAATGGATAACTGGATTAGATATCGCAAAGCGGGTTTGGTTTCCTTGAATTCGCATGCTCCCGCATCCGGTAATAAAAACCACATTTAAATAGAAGGTAGAGCGTGCCTATCCTACTAGGGCATCTAGTTAAAATTAGAAATTAGTGGGTCAACCGATCCACTAATTTTCCCTTTTTCGGCACCACGTTCAACTAGACGTGCTACGAAAAAAACGTTTTTTGCTCGATGTCTACCGCCTTTTTTTTAAGGGTCAACTGCAGCGGATTTGGGAGGCAGAAAACTAGAAAATCATATAAAATCAAACAAGAGAAATAGAAAAGAGAAACGGCGATCGCTTTTCTCTCCAGCGGCATCGCCATTCCTCTTCTCTGTTACGCGGAGACATCTTCTACAAATTGATTTTTGTGGCGAAGATAGGTTTCAATAAAAGAATCTATCTCACCATTCATGACATCGTCAATAGCTGCTGTTTCCACGCCGGTACGAACATCTTTCACCATGCGATAGGGATGGAAGACGTAATTGCGGATTTGGTTCCCCCAAGCCGGGTCTACCGCTTCGCCTTTAATTTCGGCAATTTCTTTCGCTCGTTGCTCTTGAGCAATCACCAATAACTTAGACTTGAGAATAGCCAAGGCTTTTTCCCGGTTTTGCAACTGCGATCGCTGTTGAGAGCAACGTACCGCAATTCCGGTGGGAATGTGCAGCAATCGTACGGCTGTCTCCACCTTGTTAACGTTTTGACCGCCTTTGCCACCGGCGCGAGAGGTAGTCATCTCAATATCTTTATCGGGAATGTGAATATCTTTTTCCACCGACTGTTCCAACGTCGGCATCACTTCCACCCCCGCAAAGCTGGTTTGCCGCTTCCCATTGGCGTTGAAAGGTGAAATTCGTACCAACCGATGGGTTCCTTTTTCGCCTTTTAAATACCCGTAGGCATACAAACCGTCAATTTCTAAGGTAGCCGACTTAATGCCAGCTTCATCTCCTTCAGAATAATCGGTTAAATGGATGGTATATCCTTGACTTTCTGCCCAACGGGTATACATCCGCAGCAGCATTTCTGCCCAATCTTGGGCATCGGTACCGCCAGCGCCAGCATTGACCGTTAGCAATGCTCCACGACGATCGTACTTGCCGGAAAGCAGTTGCTGCAACTCCCATTTATCCAACTCTTGTTTCAATTGTTGGATATTAGTTTCGGCTTCCTGACGCAGGCTGCTATCTTCTTCGGCTTCCAGCAACTCCAAGATGGCTTTGATGTCTTCGAGACGCTGTTCCCAACGCCTGTACCTTTCCAGGTTCGCTTTGAGTTCGTTTAGTTCCTGTAGAGTTTCACCGGAACCATCTTGGTTGTTCCAAAATTCAGGCTGGGAAGCGCGATATTCTAAATCTTGAATTTTCGCTTTGACTGCCTCTACGTCAAAGATAGTCCTGGGTCTTGCCCAGGCGATCCGACAAAGTTTCGATTTCGCGTCTTAAATCTAATTCTTCCATAATTTTCCGAAAAAACGAGCCAATTTCAACAAGTTCTCTAATGTATCTATGGTAACGTACTTGCTGCCATTAGACTAGATGCCACAGCATAGCTTGTTTTTTGGAAACAGAAGATGGACCGTGGGTATCTATTATTAGCTAAAATGGTTATCTGTTAGCTGCTGCCGGGAAAAATGCGACGACGATCGCATTTTATCTCGATGCGGCATGGCTGGCACGATGTAGGATGTTCCATCGAATGTTTCGCGAAGCCGTTTGTTATGTTGCCCGTACGTAAAACTTGCCAATTGGGGAATATTCAGCTTTCCTATCTGGAATGGCGTCGAGGGACCGAACCGTTGTTGTTGCTGCACGGTTTGGCAGACCATGCTTTGGTATGGTTGCGTTTGGGAAATTATCTGAGCGATCGCTATCATATTGTAGCGGTAGACATGCGCGGTCACGGCGAAAGCAGCAAACCAGCATCGGGCTATCGGTTTGCAGATGCGATCGCAGATTTGGAAGGGTTGATGGATACTTTGGGATGGTCGGATGCCCATGTGGTCGGTCATTCATGGACCGGCAAATTGCTCCCTATTTGGGCAACTCAAAATTCCCAACGCCTGCGAACCATGACCTTGGTCGATCCCATTTTTATCTTCAAAGTGCCCAGTTGGAGCAAAATTATTTTCCCCTTATTGTATCGTGTCTTACCCTTTCTCAAAGGAATGGGACCATTCGCTAGCTACGAGGAAGCTTTGGCAAAGGGAAAAAAAATGAGCCAGTATCGCGATTGGAACGACTGGCAAAAGCAAGTATTTGTGGAAAGTATCGAACAGAAACCCGACGGAACTTGGGGAAGCAAATTTACCATTCCAGCGAGAGATGAAATTTTTACTGAAGTGATGCAGGTGGCTGGATTAACCCAATCGATCGAAACGCCTACCTTGTTCGTACAACCAGAGCGCGGCGTCAACCGCATGGAATGGCAGCTGAAGCCTTACAAAACCCATTTAAAAAACTTGCAACTCCGCCGAGTTCCGGGAAACCACTGGGCGTTTTTGGTGGAACCAGATGCTTTCAACCGGACAGTGGAAACCTTTTTGGAAGCCCATCGCGGCCAATCTCCTCTAGCGACGCCAGCGGGAGAGTCTTGACCGTCAAGGGTTTATGCGAAAGAGCCGTAGCCCATTTGCTTCACTGCCTGACGCAAAACAGTGAGTTGCTGTCCGAACTCTAGGGTACGAATTTGGCTGAAAACATTGGCGGCGGTGGTGGAAAGTTTGTAGCCTTTGGGCATGGGAACCACTTCGCCGGTGCGCATCATTTCTGCCAGTTGGTACCAAAAGGCTAGTTTGTTGTTGTTGGTGAAGACACCGTAAGCGCGGGTAACGGGGGTATTGATTTGATTGACTAAGTCGCGCATGGCTTGCAGTTGGTCGTCGTAAGACATGGTGCGGAATTGTTGCAGCAAGCCTTCTACCAGTTGCAAACGCGCCGCTCCAGTGGCTGCGGGGGTGATGCTACCACCCATATTTTCGTAAACTACCCAGAGCAAGCCCAAACGGTCGTCAACGCTGAGACGTTGGAAAGCCGCGATCGCATTTTCGACAGCAGTTGTTTGGGTGCTGTTGTTAAAAAAGGTGTTGCGTAGGTCGGTGGCAGTGGCCATGGGTGGAAATCTCCTTTATCGTGGTGTTTTTGCGATTTTGTTTCGCTTTGTAAATTCAAAGTAACACATTATTAAGAGGACTTGCAATGTTTTTCGGTTTGATATATAGAAAACTGCCAGTATGCAGCGTTGCAGCCGTTCTCCCGGTAAGAGAAACGATACTTACCAATTGGCTGAAAGCCTTATTTCTAGGATAATTCAAGATTTGTGAAGCGATCGCGAGGGGCGCAACGCGTGAGCGCCCCTACAAA
>CAYZHY010000113.1:0-9215 GCA_964477525.1 uncultured Geitlerinema sp.
AGCGGGGAATGGTATCTCCGGGAGAATTTATTCCCTGTTTGGAAGATACGGGATTCATCGTACCCGTTGGTTTGGAAGTGATGCAACAAGCCTGCCAGCAACTAAAAACATGGCAGGAACAAGGTGCCACCGATTTGGAAATGAGCGTGAATTTATCCGTACGGCAATTTTCCCACCCTACTCTGCTAGAAGACTTACATCGAATTATTCAAAGCAACAATATTCACCCTTCGGATTTAAAACTAGAAATCACCGAAAGCGCGATCGTAGATAATCCTGATGCCACGGTAAAGTCTATTCAAAAAATGCGTCAGGCACAAATCAAACTTTCTATCGATGATTTTGGAACGGGATATTCTTCTTTAAGCTACTTGCAAAAATTTCCTGTAGACAATTTAAAAGTCGATCGCAGCTTCGTTAAGAGTATTAACGAAAACAACAGAAATTATTACATCCTGCAAGAAATTGTAAAATTGGGGCAGGCTTTGGGGATGACGGTAACTGCAGAAGGCATAGAAACGGAAACGCAAATGAGGCAACTACAAAATTTAGGCTGCGAGTACGCTCAAGGATATTTCTTTGCCAAACCCATGAGTGGGGAAGAAGCCACCCAGTTATTGTATTGAGAAATGGCGGTTTAGCTGTACCGAGTTGCGATCGCATTTTTGATAGAAATTGCCAACCATTCAGTCAATTTCTTGTGGCGTTTTGACAGGCGTTCGTTGCTTTTGCCTTTTGGGAAGAGAAACGGGAGGTTGACCGGAACCCAACGAGTGGGATTGGCTGAGAACGCGCAAACTTTCTAAAATGGCTTTGCGAACGATTGGTTCTGGTTCCTGCTTGAGCATCAAACGCAAAGCATCGGTGGCTAGACGGCGAGAATCCGTACTTACAGACTCGGATGCGGAAGATTTTTCAGATCGAGCAGTGGTTTGGCGAACCAGTTGGGGTAGCTGGCGAACGGCAATCAAGCGTTGAATGGCATTGCGATCGCTCAATTCGGATAGTTTCTGGTGTAAAGTTGTTTCTGGGGAAGATGTTCTAGGTTTCGCTGGAGTTGTCGATTTTCCCAGCCGCGACCAAATAGCGAACATTCCCAACCCCTGTAGCAAAATCGCTACCAAAAGCCAGAAATGAGCGGAGGATGCCAAAATTGTCAACAGGAGATAGGTCGATAGCGTAGCGATGCTACCAATGCCCATCGCCGTGACGATTTTTTGGTCGGTCTGCTGCAACCACTGCAACAGGTAAAAACGATATTTTTGCCAGTTTCCGCGAATGCCTCGGTTGGCAAGTACCGCACTCACGCCGCCAATTCCGATGGCAACCAGCAATTGCCAGTTCCACAGTAGCATCATATAGGCGATCGCGATGACCACCCACCAATGCCTGCCGGGAAATCGCGGGGAACTGCGGTAGCGATATCGAAATTTTTTAGACGAACCCTTAGCCACAGAATCTTTCCTATGGAATGTTCCAGTTATAATACAATATCCGATTTGCGAGCAAAACGAAATCCCAAGAAAAATTCTACAGCGAACTCCCCCTTAAAAACCAAAGGTCAAGTCGTCTACAGTTAGCTGGCCGTTGAAAGTATGGAAAGTAACGCGATGGATATTGGGAACCTGCAAATGCACTTGTGTATTGGCCGGTAAAGTAGAATCGGAAATAGCGAGATTGCCTGTGGAAATTTCGGTTTTTGTCAATACGTTGTCATTTTGGTCGTAAGCTTTAACCACAGTGCGACTGGAACTAGTGACAAAAGCACCCACTACTTGTACGGGATATTGAAAGCGAATTTCTAGAAAACCACATTTGGGAGCGCCCATTAGTAGGGTAACACCGGAGTGGGGTGGATAGGCAGGATTGGAAGGATGAATGGCGATCGCGTTATGAAGGGTAACGCCCCAATGTTGGAACTGCGTTTCCAACACTTCAAAACATTTTAAATCTTCCAAATCCAAACGAATTAAAGTTGGTGTGGCTTTGGAATGGGTGTATTTGCCTAAGTTGGGTTGCGTGTTGGGAGATGCCAAAATCGCTTTGCGAATGTCGATTTGGCCGTTTTCCGTTTCCTGGCGAGTGGCTGCTGGTTCTACCATAAACGTGTCTTCCCAGATGGGGATGGTGGTTTTCCTCGATGTTGGCACTTCATTGAGTTTCATACTGGTTTCCTTTCTGAGTGACGGCGATTTATCCTATTTCCGCAATTGTTCAGCAATAACAACCGATAATCCGGACCATCGCCCAGAAGAGGAACAATATTGATTAACAATATCGACACTGATGGGGTCTTGGTGTTTCCTCTAGCTACCAGTACCGACGATCCCCCCTTGCGATTTCATGGTTTTTTCTATCTATTTAAGGGGTTAAACCCCACAGCCATTTATTATCGCTCATCTCTAGCAAAATGGGTAGCGATCGCCAAACATCCCTCCCCTTAGGCTTGGGAGAGTTAATTGTGTCTCTAAAAACCCCAAAAACTTTGACAATAGCAAGGTATATTTTTTAGAATAAAAAACGAAGCGATAAAAACAAGGAGCATTTCTCATGAGAAAATGGCTTACTGCTGGAGTTTCCACTTTAGTTGTGACCTCTGGGTTATTTGCAACCGCAGCAGTTCCTGCCAAAGCTGGCAGTGATATGGAAGGATCTGACTATAAAATAGCGCCATTTCATCTAGTAGGTTTAGCATATCAGGGAACCTTGAGCGAGCAAGGCATACCTGGCTATGCCGGACTCCGCTCCAAGTACAGGCAAAAGGAAATTCATGCCAAAGATTTGGTGGAAGCCGCTATAGAAAGTGGTCGCCTTCCTGACGCAGCCATCAACGATGAAAACTATCTAACTTCTGTAGAAAATCAACTGAACGCACTGGACAACCCCAACAACAACTAACTTTTCTGGATGGGAGGGGATTGGAGATTGATGCTTTGAGACAGTAAGCGATTCCCTATTTGCTCTGAGTTTGTACGTACTCGTGGTTCCTATATCTCTCTTTTCGCGCCCAACCACCTCAAATCCAAAAATCAAAACCTCAAATCTCTGGCAAAAATAGGCAATGTTCGCCCGATTGAAATCATTTTTTTATTTTTTCAAAAAATGCGGATTTGGGAAATAAAACTGATTTTGCTATTGATAGCGGTGGGGAAAACAACCTCACCGTTCTTTATAGAAATTTTTAACGAAACCTGTATATAAAAAATATCGGGGCCAAGGCGATTATTTAAGCAATTTGCCCAAGCAGCGATCGCCTTTTATGTCCAACTTCCTTACCGAAAATCTAAATAGAACCTTGCTACGCTTGGCATCATACCATTTCCTGAATAGTCTGCAAGAAATAATAGGGGCATTTTTGTAGGGGCGCTTCGCGAAGCGCCCCTACTAGGGAAATCGGGAAATCCCACAAAATCATTTTTTTTCAGAAATGGTATCAGGCGTTTTTGTAGAAATTTGACCAGAAATGAGCGATCGCAATATTTCGATTGTGCTAAAACTAGCAATTTTGCGCATTTCTTTCAGAAGAAATTCCTAGTTGGCAAGTGGTAATGGAAAATCAATGGAGGAAATTGGCAAGCGATCGCAATTTAAGAGCGAGAATTTCAAAAATTTTGGAGATTGAAAGAGATTTTTAGCAAATTTTGCCAATTTAGAAGGAACACAGCCGATAACCAGTGCCGTCGCCCCCGGCCGCACTCTTTAAATTGGAGACCTCTAACGATAAATGATGTTCCATCTACCAATCTCCCATCGCAAACTGCTGCAATCAGCGGGGGCAGCTACGGTTGCTGTCCTGGGGTTGTCCAGTATTGCCATGGCCAACAGTGCTTGGACAAGCGTCAAATCGCCAATTGACAAAAACATTTACGATGTTGAGTATACTGACGAAGGTGCGTATGCTGTTGCTGGTGGCGGCATTGTCCTCAAGCGAACCAGTAGCGGCTGGAAGAAAGTAATTGACGGCGGTCCCAGCGGCAACGGTAACGACCTCTACGGCGCTGATGTGACCGATGACGGAGAACGACTTTGGTTTGTTGGGGCTTCTGGCGCTGTAGGCGAGTACAATGTCAATACCAAAACCCTCATCGACCATTCCAATCCCAAAGATACGGGGAACAACTTTAACGATGTTGCCGTTACCGGCAATGCCGGAGAAGCCAATGTTTACGCAGCTGGCGACTCTGGTAGCGTCTTCTTTAGTTTTGACAATGGCAAAAGCCAAACCTGGGATTCTGTGAAACCTGGTAGTGGTTCGTCGCTGCAAGCCATTGATTTCCATGGCAACAAGTCCGGTCACGTGGTCGATACCAATCAGAAGGTATTCGAGACAGATGATGGCGAAACTTGGGATGCCATTGGTATTGGTGATGCTGGCGTGAACTTCTACGGTACCGACAGCGATGCTGCCAATGATGTTTGGGTTTCTGGCGGCAACGGTAAAGTGTTCCAATGGAACGGCAATCAGTGGATGCCGAACGACCTGGGCGATGCCAGTTTGCGCGATATTGAGGTGACCGATGGAGATACTGCCGGTTTGACCGTTGGCAGTGGCGGTAACATCTTCAAGTTGGACGGCAGCAGCTGGCAGCAACAGCAAACACCCACCGGTTCCAATCTCAAAGCGGTGGTTCGGGGCAATCCCGACATCGCAGTTGGTGCTAGCGGTACAATCTTAGAAAAATAACCAACTGTTTCAAATAATTTCAAGGGCTGGCTGCGGGCAGCCCTTGCCCGAAATTTATGGCGTTCTTATACCATTTCTGAAAAACAACAATCGTCTTGAATTTTTCCCATCCCTCCGGTAGGAGCGCTTAGCGAAGAACCCAATTCGCTCTGGGGTTGTACGTACTCGTGGTTCCTATCCCTCTCTTTTCGCGCCCAACCACCTCAAATCCAAAAATCAAAACCTCAAATCTCTGGCAAAAATAGGCAATGTTCGCCCGATTGAAATCATTTTTTTATTTTTTCAAAAAATGCGGATTTGGGAAATAAAACTGATTTTGCTATTGATAGCGGTGGGGGAAACAACCTCGCCGTTCTTTATAGAAATTTTTAACGAAACCTGTATATAAAAAATGTCGGGGGCAAGGCGATTATTTAAGCAATTTGTTTAAGCAGCGATCGCCTTTTATGCCCAACTTCCTTACCGAAAATCTAAATAGAACCTTGCTACGCTTGGCATCAGGCGTTTTTGTAGAAATTTTACCAGAAATAAGCGATCGCAACTTGTCACTTAGAAATATGTTGTTCCACCATATTCCTAATTTGCTGCGGTTGAATCGGTTTGCTCAGAAAGGAATTGGAACCCACCAGACGAGCGCGAGCTTTGTCAATTGCACCATCTCGACTAGTTAAAATCACCACAGGAATGGATTGCAAAGCCTTGACCCGGCGAATTTGAGCGCAGATTTCGTAGCCGTTGGCAATAGGCATGACCAAATCCAAAAAAATTAGATCGGGTGGAGATTCCAACAACTTAGGCAGAGTTTGAACGGAGTTTTGAATCCCTACAAATCGCCAACCTGCTTGGTTAGCAATGTACTGCATTTGTTTTTGAACTTGCATGCTGTCATCAATACAAGCAATGTAAATCTGTTTTGACTGTTGCTTTGGTTCTGGCGTGGTTGTTGTTTGGGATTGTCGGGAAGATGCGATCGCGCCAACGGTATCTTCTACGGTTTTGAGTTCTATAATTTCTTGGCGAACGTACGGAAGTAAGGATTTACCCAAACGCCACAATTCTTTTCCGGTTGCGATCGCTAAATCTCGTAAGGAACGCTGGCCATCAATAACTTTGACCAAGACTTGATAGGTCGTCGGTGCGGTCATTTGCTGGAGTTTCTCCGGTTGCGCGATCGCTGGTACTTGGTGGGGAGAAATATTTTGCAACCCAGCCTGTTGCCAAGCCAGCCACTCCTGTTGTGCCTCAGGGAAAATTTGCCGGGGCCAAAGCAAACCTGACATTAAAATAGATGCCTTATCCAAACCTTTCTCTGGCAAAGCTTGATAGGTAAGAGTTTCCCCAAACTCATGCTGTAAAATATCGAACAGAACCTCTTGACAGTTGCTGCGAACAATGGCATGAATAGACTCTTGTGTCAGCTTCTTTTGTTTGGCAATGGTTCGGAAAAATTCATAATTCTGGCAAATCACCGCTTGGTTGTCAACATGGGGAAAATTCTTGGGAAGATTTTGTAAGATTTGGGGATAGGTTTGGGGATAGGTTTGCTGCCATACACGACGAAAACGGCGATTGGGATACTGGCTATCTGTTGCCCAAACCAAACGACCCAAGCAGAAAAACAATTCCCACTTGCTGTTGGTTGCTGTAACTTCTAGCTTACCAGTAAACCCTTGTTCGGCTTGCTTTTCCAGTTGTTGTTTGAGATAAGCAGTGCTTTGGGTTGGGATGTTGGTTTGTGTCATAAACGAATTTCCAAATACAGGGCAAATATAAAATAGCGGACACTCTGGAATTTCAAATTTTGCTTGTAGAGACAACAACGTTATGGAAATAACTCAAATTGAACTGGCGGTAATTGCTTCCGAACAAAACAACTCTTTATTTAAAAACTGCTGGGTAAAAGGCAAAGCAGCTAAGGGGGCACTAAATAAATATCCTTGCCAAAAGTTGCAATGATGCTGGCGTAAAAACTGCAATTGTTGTTGGGTTTCAATTCCTTCTCCTACGACATTAAGATGTAAGATATGTCCCAACTCAACAATCGATCGAACAATGGTTGCGTTTTTGGAGTTGGGGATCAACTCCTTCATAAAACTACGATCGATTTTGAGACTGCTAAACGGAAACTGTTTGAGGTTGAAAAACGAAGAATATCCGGTTCCAAAGTCATCAAGAGAAATACGTACCCCCAATTCTCGCAAACCGCGCATGGTCGCTGCTGTTTTTTGAACATCTTGTAGCAGCAAAGTTTCTGTTAGTTCGATTTCTAGAAAATAAGGGTTGAATTGCGTTTTTTTTAAGATATCTTCTAAGGTATCTACAACATTAGGATTTTGAAAATTTCTCGCAGACCAGTTAATCGCTAGTTTGAGAGGATATCCCTCTAAATGCCAATCTTGTACTTGCTGGCAAGCAGTTTTCATAACCAACTTGTCAATTTCCCAAATCCAACCCATTTTTTCAGCAATGGGAATAAAATCTGATGGTGGTATATTTCCCCAGTAGGGATGTTGCCAGCGAACCAAAGCTTCCACACCAGCGATTTCATCAGTCTCCGTTTTGACCTGAGGTTGGTAATGAACCATAAGTTCGTCGTTTTTTAAGGCATGTTCTAAGCTCATTGCCAACATATATTAATGCTCCACGATGGTTTTGGTTTGCTTGGGCAGTTCGATAACAAATTCGCTCCCTTGTTCTGGTTGGGAAAAGCAAGACAGATTTCCTCCATGCTTTTCGGTAACAATGGAATAGGAAATAGATAGACCCAATCCCGTTCCTTTGCCTGGGGGTTTGGTAGTAAAAAATGGTTCAAACATACGTTGAATGGTTGAGTCGGGAATCCCAGGACCGTTATCGGCAATTCTAATAGCAATGTGGGTGTGGGTTTCTTCTGTAGTAATAGAAATTTTGGGTTGCTGGTTGTTTTGTTGCTTGTTGAGGTTCTCTTCTAAGGCATCGATGGCGTTGGTTAAAATATTGGCAAAAACTTGATTGAGCAAACCGGGATGGCATTCAATTTCGGGTAGGTCGCCGTAGTTTTTTTCGATTTGAATTGGTGTGGAAGTATGTGTCCCTTTCAAGCGATGTTGTAAAATCGCTAGGGTACTCTCCAAACCATCGTGGATGTTGACAACTTTCTTTTCGGCTTCGTCTATACGGGAGAAATTACGCAGCGATCGCACAATTTCGCCGATCCGTTCTACCCCATTTCTCATGCCATTGAGCAGTTGGGGAAAGTCGGCTTTGATAAAATCGAGTTCGAGCTCTTCAATATAGTCTTGAATTTCTGTAGGTGTCTCGTCAGAATATTGCTGGAATAAATGTACGAGCTCCAACAAACTGTTAGCATACTCGAACGCATATTCTATATTGCCAGAAATAAAATTAATGGGATTGTTGATTTCGTGGGCAATGCCGGCAACCATCGATCCCAATGCCGACATTTTTTCCGATTGGATCAATTGCGTTTGGGTATGCCGCAGTTTTGCTAAGGTTTCTTGTAACTGGTTGGCTTTTTGACGTTCGGTTACTTGCGCCATGCGCAACTCGGCTTCCATGCGTTTGCGATCGCTAATATCGCGAACAATTGTCAAAACTTTGCCAGTTCCGCTAGGCGTAAAACGCGCTTCGTACTGATGCCAAGTACCATTAACCGAGAGGTTGTACTCGCCATGTTGGATTTCACCGGTCTCTAAGGTTTGCTGGCAGTGATATTGAAACCAATCCGCCAAATCGGCAGGAAAGATTTCAGCCATAGTTTTGCCAGTCACTGTTTCCGCTTGCAAAGCATTGGGATCGCTTTCTGCCGGAAAATACTCCAGCAAGGTTCCCTGACCATCGATATAGAAAATCGCATCGGGAATGGTTCGCAGCAAGCGATTTTTTTCCGCTTGTTCCTGGCTGAGGTGGCGCTGGCAATCGTTATTGGTTTGGTTCGGTGGCGGCAAACAATCGCTGTCAATGGGGAAAAGATAGCCATCCAGCCACAGCAGTTCTCCCCGGTCATCAAAGGTTCCACAACCGATATCCCAAATCCACTGGTATTTTCCGTGGCTGTTTCGCAGGCGGTAAATCAGTTGGTAGGAACTTTGCTGTTGCAGTTTTTCTTGCAGTTGTTGCTGGATCGTTTCTCGGTCGTCGGGATGGATAATACTTTGCCAGGTGGGAACTCCCTGTTGCAAAAAGTGGGAAGCTGGATAGCCGGTCAGTTCCTCGATTTTGCTATCTAAAACCCACATAACTCGTTCCTGGGAAAAATAACACCGATATACGGTACCTGGGAGATTGCCCACAATAGAGTGTACCAGGCACATATTTGGCTGGGAGGTGGCTTCTGAAGAAAACGAATGAGGAATCGCTGGCAATGGTTGTGTTGATTGCCAAGGCGTAGGAATTGTACGGATGGTAGCTTCTTTGTGGTGCAGTACAACCATAGCGTCCTCTATACAGTTAAGAATAATTACATTTCCTCTATATTAACTTAATTTTTGTAAAGCAACTAGTTTCTTTTGCTACAATCTTTTAAAGAAAA
>CAYZHY010000113.1:9315-11110 GCA_964477525.1 uncultured Geitlerinema sp.
ACTTATAAGATTTTGATCTACTATAGTTTTGCTATTATGATACCTAGTATCAAATCTGATGTGTATAGACCATGAAAACTTCGTAGGAGCTCCTCGCGAGGTAACCTATTGGCGGTTTCGTTTGTAGTGGATTTGGTACAACGGAACTGAAACATCTTTAGCTTCCCAAGGAGGATGCAACTTTTCGGTATAAACTTTCTGTATACAGGACAATTAGGTCGATGCCATCAAAATGGCTGAAACCCCTGCCATAAGGGGAGAATTACTTCATCGATATCAAAGTCCAACGATCCAAGGCTTTGACGACGATTGAAGAGGAGTTTTTGTCAAAGTCCCGATAATTATGGTAAAGCAATCATATTCAGTGGAGCGACGTAGAGGCGTTGTTCTTAGTTCCCTAGGTTGGCAGCGTTTGCAAGCGGTAGAAAAGTTATCATCAATTCGCCACAACCAGGGAAAACCTTATACATTGGAACAATTGAACCAAATGACCGGATTGAGTGCCAATACTGTGACAAAACTTCGTCGCCGTCAAGAACCCGTTGATTGGCAAACCTTGGAAACCTATTTTGCAGCTTTTGGTCTATCCATAAGCAACGAGGACGTACTCGGTCAAGAGGAAGTTTCTGCTGGCAGCATGTTAACGTCCCTTCAGCAGGCTCCTTTAAAGGGTCCGTTGAGTCTCGACCATCCTTTCTATGTTTGCCGTGGTGACAGCGAGGTTCTCTGTGCTGACGAAATTCTCAAACCTGGGGGACTGGTGCGAATTGAAGCTCCCCGTCAGTTTGGCAAAACTTCCCTGATGATGCATCCCGTAACTGCAGCACGCGATCGCGATTTTCGGATCTCGATCGTCAATATGGAAGCGTGCAGTCGGCAGATTTTACGCGATCCCGATCGATTTTTGCAGTGGTTCTGTGCTGTCGTGGCCAAAGACTTAGGAATGTCTAGCGAACTTTCCCAACGCTGGGATGCTTCGTTGGGTAGCAACTATAGCTGTTCGGAATACTTCGAAACGTATCTGCTGCCAGCTGACAACGTTCCCTTATTGTTGGTTATTGACGAAATCGACGAACTGTTGGACTATCCCGAACTAGCAACCGATTTTTTGGGGATGCTGCGATCGTGGTACGAGCAGAAACACTACAATTTGGAACAACGCTCGATTTGGCAGCAGTTGCGCTTGATTTTGATTTACTCGTGCAAGAGTATACCGTTGGCTGCCCAGCTAACTCCTTTGAATCTAGGATTGTCCGTTCATTTACCTGTGTTTAACTGGAAACAGGTTGAAGAGTTAACCTGCCGCTACGAACTCGAACCATCTGAGAAAATTTCCCAAACGATTTTTTCCCTAGTTGGCGGCCATCCTTATTTAACGCAGCTGTGTTTGTTCCATCTGAGTCAAAACAATATAAGCTTAGAAGGGCTTTCCGAAAACGCGATCGCTCATAAAAGTACTTTTAGCGATCACTTGCAAGAGCAATTGCACCACCTAAAAAAACAACCTTCCCTGTTGGAATCAATGCAAGCGGTAGCCCGGCATCCTTTCGGCATGGAGATTCCCTATCAAAACGCCTTTCAACTACAGGAAATGGGTTTGGTTCAGTTTAGAGGGCAGCTTGTGATTCCCAGTTGCGAACTGTACCGTCGTTATTTCAGTCAAAAAGACGAGCGATTTTAGGACGAAAAAGCGATATCGCTTCCTTTGGCACCAAATGCGATCGCGATTCCCGAACAATGGGGTCTTCCGAACTTGTGGTGTAGGGAATCAAACTACGATCTAGATATGACAATG
>CAYZHY010000114.1:0-2108 GCA_964477525.1 uncultured Geitlerinema sp.
AAGTCGATTGCCCTCAGACCCCCGGCTGTCGCCGTCCCCCTTAGTAAGGGGGACTTACAGGGGGTTATGCCCAATTTGACACCGGTCGAAGTAAATTCATACCATTTCTGAAAAACAATGATTTTTTGGGATGTCCCGATTTCCCTGGTAGGGGTTCAACGCGCGAGCGCCCCTAAAAAAATGCCCCTATTATTTCTTGCAGACTATTCAGGAAATCGTATAATACCATTTCTAAAAAATAAAAATCGTATTGGAGTTCTTTCCAATTATCCCGATAGGATCGAATCGCGTGAGCAAACCTACAAAAACGCCCCATCGTTTCTTGCAGAATTTTAAAGAAATGGTATAACGCCTTTGGTATTTGGTTTGATTTTTACCCAAATGGAAGAACCAGGCTATATGTGCTACGTGACTACGATTATCGGTTTGCGCTGGCACCAACGCCAATGCCAACGCCAAGCAATCCAGCAAGCACAGCAGTTAGAAAACCAGCCACAAACCCTTTCCCCCGTCAAAACCAGAAAATCCAAACGCCGTTTTTCCCTCAAAATTCTTTGGCAGCGTTTGCTGTTATACGAAGACCCTCATCTTTAAGCTTACCGAGGGTAGAAGCTTGGGAAATAGAAATGCAAAATGAACTGTTTTCTCCCATACTCCCATACTCCCATGCTCCCATGCCCCCATGCTCCCAATGCCCCATCTTCAAACCTCCCCATTCAAGTTGTAGGATGGGGAACGATTCCTTAATAGAGCGAATAAGTACTGGTTTTGGTAAAACAAGAGCGTGGAACGAAAATATGCCCTGGTTCACGAATGGCTAACCCCGGAAGCCACTGGTGGTTCCGAACTGGTGGTACGGGAGATTTTGCGACACTTCGATGCGGATGTGTACGCATTAATCGACTTTGAATCCCAAAATCCTGATAGTTACCTGTTTCAACGTCAAATTGGCACCACCTTTTTGCAGCATTTTCCCAAAGCTCGCTACGGGGTGCAAAAATACCTGCCTTTGTTGCCCCTCGCCATCGAACAACTGGATTTGCGCCAGTACGACGTCATTTTGTCGTCTTCCCATGCCGTTGCCAAAAGCGTGCTTGCAGCACCCCATCAAATCCATATCTGTTACTGCCATACCCCCATGCGCTATGCTTGGGATTTAACATTTGATTATCTCAAAGGGAAATGGGAAGGAGGCGTATTGGGATGGTTGGTGCGGTACTTGTTGCATCGATTGCGGGTGTGGGATGCGGTGTCTGCCAATCGGGTAGATTATTTTATTGCCAACTCCCAACATACAGCCAGACGCATCTGGCGTTGCTATCGCCGCCAAGCAGAAGTCATCCACCCTCCCGTTCGGGTGGAACGCTTTCCGATGGTAACCGCGAAGGAAGATTTTTACCTGACCGTTTCCCGACTGGTGAGCTACAAAAAGGTATCTGTAATTGTCAATGCCTTCAATCGCATGGGCAAACCATTGGTCGTCATTGGAACCGGATCCGACTTGCCTCGTATTCGCGCTTTAGCTGGCAAGAACGTTCGAGTCTTGGGAAAACAACCCGATGCGGTGGTCCAAGAATATATGGGCAAAGCAAAAGCCTTTGTGTATGCAGCTTGTGAGGACTTTGGCATGGCTTTGGTAGAGGCACAAGCCTGCGGTACTCCCGTCATTGCCTATGGTGCTGGGGGAGCTTTAGAAACCGTACGAGACGTACGAAAGGATGCTACCTCGGGAACAGGTTTATTTTTTTACCAGCAGTCAGAAGAAGCCATTATCGAGGCAGTAGAGGCGTTTGAATGCTATCAAGGTAGGCTAAGTCCAGAAATGGCACGTTCGCAAGCGGAACGATTTACGCCTACAATCTTTCAAGAGAAATACGTGGCATTTGTCAAACGCTGCTTAGAAGAGTCCGCTGCCTCGGCCTCGCTCGGCACAAGTGCCTCGGCTTCGCTCGGTACAGGGTCTACCCTCGTCTAAACGGTGAATTGCTCGCGATCGCTAACCGAATCTGGTTTACGATCTGGGCTGTGTGTGGTGTGAACGGAAGGAGTAACATGACTGCTAATAGCCAATACATCGACCGGCGTTTCGACGTCGCTCAACGCAAGCG
>CAYZHY010000114.1:2208-11022 GCA_964477525.1 uncultured Geitlerinema sp.
GCGTTTCGACGTCGCTCAACGCAAGCGGAAATGGCTCTCTCCGCGAGGGTTTTTCCCTTTTCGGGGTTTGCTCAAAAGAAAAGTTCGTCCCCGCTTTTTTTTCCAACCGCTGCTATCAAGTGCGCCGGTAATTGCTAGCAAATTTCTCAACGCAGCAGCAGGCAAGCGATTGTTTGATATTAGCTTCTCGCTGGCGGTTTTAATTTTATTTTCCCCGGTCTACCTAATTTTGGGATTTTTAATTGTGGTCAGTTCTCCAGGACCGATTTTTTATATCCAGGAGCGGGTGGGGAAAAATTATCGGAAATTTCGCTGCATCAAATTCCGCACCATGGTGCCCAACGCCGACGACGTGTTGGCTGACATGATTGCGCGCGAACCCCATTTGCAAGCTGAATTTGAAGATAATTTTAAATTAAAAAACGACCCTCGCATTACTTGGATTGGCAAATTTTTGCGCATGACCAGCTTGGATGAATTTCCCCAATTTTGGAACGTTTTGAAAGGAGATATGAGCGTCGTGGGACCGCGTCCTTTGGTGGTGGAAGAACTTTCCAAATACGGTCGTCACATGCCCAAAGTCCTCAGCATTCGTCCGGGAATCACTGGTTTGTGGCAAGTCTCCGGTCGCAACGATATTCCTTACGAACAACGAGTGCAAATGGATGTTTACTACGTCAAATGCTACAACTTTTTCATGGACCTGTGGATTATCGTCAAAACCATTGGTATCGTAATTTTTCCCAAAAATAACGGAGCTTACTAACGAACGTTGCTGCGTCAACCTACCGCAGGAGGGAGAGGACTTCTAAGAAAAGCCACCAACTACGCCGGTGAACTACCTTAGCTTTTCCTCCTACCTCATTTCCCACGCAACCATAACTTATGGTGAGCGAGGTCAAACCGCCAAGCCGCTATTGGTATCTGGTGGGGGGGGTTGGCAGCAAGTGACAATTAAGGCTAAAAGAGAGAAGATAAAACTCTACTATCCTTGGGGAAAGTTTTGGTTTGGGGTGTTGGCTTTCCCAACAAGTGAAAGTCGAACCAAACAGCCTGTAGAGAAATCAGTCCATGCTCGATCGCTGGAAAACTTGCCAAAGTTGCCTTCACTAGGACAGTCTGTCCTTTCCCAGGTACGGGTAACAACGCCCAGCAAAACCAAATTTATATTATCGCAGTAAGGAAGAATAAGCATGACAGAACGCAAGCGTGCCCTAATCACCGGTATTACCGGTCAAGATGGTTCTTATCTGAGCGAACTACTTCTAGAAAAAGGGTATGAAGTTCACGGTATCATTCGACGCACCTCCACCTTTAACACCGACCGCATCGACCATATTTACGAAGATCCCCACCGAGAAGGCGTTCGTTTGTTTCTCCATTATGGAGATTTAACCGACGGTACAACCCTGCGGCGCCTTTTAGAAGCCGTCCAACCCGTAGAAATTTACAATTTGGGAGCGCAATCCCACGTGCGGGTGAGCTTTGATTCTCCCGAATATACGGTGGATACAGTAGCTATGGGAACCCTGCGCTTGCTAGAAGCCATTCGCGATTACCAACATCGCACCGGCATCCAAGTGCGCTACTACCAAGCCGGTTCTTCGGAAATGTTTGGCAAGGTGCAGGAAATTCCCCAAAAGGAAACCACGCCTTTTTATCCCCGCAGTCCCTATTCTTGCGCCAAAGTCTACGCTCACTGGCAAACGGTGAACTACCGGGAATCTTACGATTTGTTTGCTTGCAACGGGATTTTGTTCAACCACGAATGCGTCACTGCCGAAACGCCGGTGATTATCCGCCAAGATGGGATTGTTGATATTGTTCCCATTGCGGATATCGTGCCCCACCAGCGCGATGGTGACAAAAAGGGAATCCAACGCTATACCACCGATGTTTCTCCTTCCCATTCCTTGCAAGTGTGGGATGCCAATGGTTGGACCGAGGTCACTTGCATGACGGCAACCTGGAACGGAAGTCCCCAAAAGACCCAAAAACAGGTGCATCGCATGGCCGCTGCCGGTGCCGTTTATCACACCACCAGCGACCACGTGGTATTTACCCAGCAAGGGGAAACCACCTGGGAAAAACCCACCGCACAAGTAAACCCTGGGGAATCGTTGGCATTAATCGATTTGCCCCCTGTTACCATCCAAATGGACCTAACGGAAACTGAAGCCTGGTTGTTGGGCGTGCTAGCGGCGGCTGGTACGGTTACGCGCGACGGCACCATTACCATAACCGACGAGCAACAGTTATGGAATCGCGATCGCTTGGCGGCTTCTTGGCGCAAACTGACTGGCGGAGAACTTGTACCTCAAGAATCAGACAATACCTGGCAACTCACAGGTAATACTGCTTACGGTCGCTATTTATACGCCTCCCTATACAGCCAAACTGGGGATGTGCGCGTTCCCAAACGGGTTCTCAATGCTGGCGATGCCGAACGTTTGGCATTTCTAGAAGGGTTCTACGCTTGGGAAAACCAAGATGGGGATGCCCCGTCTTTACCCAGCTACCAAACTTCTTCCGCTGTCCTGGCAGCAGGATTGTACTGGTTCGTTCGCACCACGCTGCACCAACAGCCGAGTATTGACACTGTGGTAGATGGCAATACCCTCTACTACCAGCTTCATTTCTCAGAAAATGGCAGCAACCAGGCACTGGTGACCACTGCCAGTCCGGTTAACTACGACGGCTGGCTGTTCGATTTGGCAACGACTTCAGGAACCTTCCATGCCGGTGTCGGTCGGGGATGGATTCACAACTCCCCTCGCCGCGGCGAAACTTTTGTGACCCGCAAAATTACCAGGGCGGTGGCGCGTATTTTTGCCGGGCAGCAAAAAAATCTCTACATGGGCAATCTCGATGCCAAACGGGACTGGGGATATGCCAAAGACTACGTGAAAGCCATGTGGCTGATGCTGCAGCAAGACGAACCCGATGATTACGTGATTGCAACGGGGGAAACCCATTCAGTACGGGAGTTTTTGGAGTTGGCCTTTAGCCACGTAAATTTAAACTGGCAGGACTATGTGGCGTTTGACCCGCGCTATCTGCGTCCGGCAGAAGTGGACTTGCTGATTGGAGATTGCAGCAAGGCACAGGAAAAATTAGGTTGGGAAAAAAGCGTTTCCTTCCAGGAATTAGTGGCGTTGATGGTAGAAGCCGATTTGGCAAGTTTGGGACTCACATCTCCCCACGGACCTGCTAAGGAAAATGTCGTCGATCGGGCGTTGATTCGTCAAGAACTGAGTACTTATTTCGAGTAGAACCGGTAAGAACTTTTTGTTGGGGGAACAACATTATGGCAGCGTTAGCGTTAGAACAAAAACGCATCCTCGTCACTGGGGGTGCTGGTTTTCTCGGGCGTCAGGTGGTGGACCAATTGGTACAAGCTGGTGCCCAACGGGAGAATATTTCTACGCCTCGATCGCGCGATTGCGATTTGCGGGAAATGGCGGCTTGTCGCCAGGCAGTTAGCGATCGCGATGTGGTCATTCATTTGGCCGCTCACGTGGGCGGCATTGGCTTAAATCGGGAAAAGCCGGCGGAGCTTTTTTACGACAACCTGATGATGGGAACGCAATTAATTCACGCGGCTTACGAGGCAGGGGTAAGCAAGTTTGTTTGCGTGGGTACCATCTGTGCCTATCCTAAATTTACACCGGTTCCTTTTCACGAAGACGACCTGTGGAACGGCTATCCCGAAGAAACCAATGCTCCCTATGGTATTGCTAAGAAAACTTTGCTGGTGCAATTGCAAGCCTATCGCGACCAGTATGGGTTCAACGGCATTTACCTGCTACCAGTGAATTTGTACGGACCGGAGGATAATTTTAACCCCGCCAGTTCCCACGTGATCCCGGCTTTGATTCGCAAGGTCCACGAAGCCCAACAAAACGGCGATCGCCAAATTACGGTTTGGGGGGATGGTTCGCCGACGCGGGAATTTTTATATTCTACCGATGCGGCGCGGGGCATTGCGATCGCAACGCAAAAATACGACGAACCAGAACCGGTGAATTTGGGAACGGGATACGAAATTTCCATTCGCGATTTAGCCGAACTTATCTGCGAGTTGATGGATTTTCAAGGGGAAATTGTCTGGGATACCAGCAAACCCAACGGTCAACCCCGCCGCTGTTTGGACGTGCAAAGGGCGAAGGAAAAATTTGGCTTTGTGGCCCAGCTAGATTTCAAACAAGGGTTGAAAAACACCATTGATTGGTATCGCCAGCAGGCGGCTGCGGGAAATTTCTAAGTTTTCCCAAAAAACCAAAAAAATTGTTGCTTTTGTATCGTTTGTATCATTTTGCGGCCAACAACCTCGTTATGGTGTCTTAATTGGTTCCGTGGCGATCGCAAAGGCATCCATACCGATAACATGACCCAACCATTTACTCTAAAACCCCCCTTTAAAATCCCGTTTAAACTTCCAAGTTCCGAAATGCCGGAGTTCCTGCAGTCCGAACACTTGCTCCCCAGTTTCACGGCTGGTACTGTAACGGGCATTATCGGCGTGATTCGGGCAATTTCTTACGCAGCACTGATTTTTTCTGGTCCTTTATCCTCCCATTTAGGACTTGGTATTGGCATGGCGATTTTCAGTACGGCGGTTATTGCCATTGTTGCTGCCCTCACGAGCAGTTTTGGCGGTACCATTGCCACGCCTTTAGCAGCTCCCACAGCGGTTTTAGCAGTCATGGCGGCGGAATTGGCTGCTGCTTTGCCGGCTTCTACGCCGCCGATGGAAGTTTTTCTGACCGTTCTGGCTGCGATCGCAATTGGTTCTCTGTTTACCGGGAGTTTGCTGCTATTTTTGGGTAGGTATCGCTTGGGAGGGGTGCTGCAAGTGGTTCCCTATCCCGTTGTTGGCGGTTTCATGGCGGGAACGGGTTGGTTGCTGGTCCGCGGTGCCATCCAGGTGGCAACGGATTCCGACCTGACTTGGCAAACCCTGAATTTAGTTTTCCAAATGTCGGTGTTGTGGCATTGGTTGCCAGGATTGGGTTTGGGAATCTTGCTGTATCTGGTGACTCGTCGCTACAAACACTATCTGGTGATGCCGGGGATGCTGCTGGGTAGTGCGGTAATTTTTTACCTGGTCCTTTGGTGTTTGAATTTTCCAGTAGAAGCAGCGCGATCGCAAGGTTGGTTGCTGGGTCCATTTCCCGCTGGCGGACTTTGGCATCCCTTGCAATGGGAAGATTTTTCCCAAATTCACTGGCCATCCATTGCTGGGCAGGCAGGCAATATTATCACCTTGGCTTTGGTGACGTTGCTTTCGTTGCTGCTAACTAAAAACGGCATCGAACTCATTGTCGAGCAAAATCTCGACCTCAACCGCGAGTTAGAATCGGTGGGACTGTCCAATTTGGCTTCTGGTTTGGGCAGTGGCATGGCAGGCAACCAGGCGCTTCCCAGCACGTTGCTAGCCCATAAAATTGGTGCCAGCTATCGGTTAACTGGCGTTATAAACGGTATTACTTGTATTGCGGTTTTAATGGTAGGAGCGCAATTTTTAGCTTATTTACCAAAACCCGTAATTGGCGGTTTGCTGTTTTATTTGGCGCTAACTTTGCTGGTGCAGTGGATTTACCAAAGCTGGTCGAGTTTGGATTGGGGAGATTACCTCACAGTGGTCGCGATCGCTGTACTGACCAATGCTGTAGGCTTTTTAGAAGGGATTTTAGCCGGGTTTGTTATGGCTTTGATTGCCTTTGCCATTCGCTACAGCCAAATTAATGTGGTTGCCCAAATGACCTCGGCCGCTAGCTATCCCAGCCATTTAACCCGTACGCCCCAAAACCGACAGTGGTTGCAAGTTCAAGGGGAAAAAGTTGGCATTGTCCAGCTGCAAGGCTTCGTTTTCTTTGCTACGGCCAACCAATTTCTAGACCAAGTTCGCGATCGCTTGTTCGATTCCCAACAACCTCCTTTACAATTTCTGATTTTGGATTTGCAGCAAGTGCAAGGAGTTGATTCTTCTGCGGCTCTTAACTTTCAAAAAATCCGTCAAATTGCCGCTAACAAAAAAATAGAATTAGTATTTACTGGTTTAGATGAATCTGTGGAAAACAAACTGGTGGCACAAGGCGTGTTCCAAGACAGCAAAACCAGTCCTCCCAGAATCTTTGACGATTTGGGTCAGGGGTTGGCTTGGTGCGAAAACCAACTGTTACAGGAAAAAGGCAAACAGGCAAGCATGACCAGTCTTAATGGCAGTCAGCCCAACGCCATATCTGCTTAGGGGGTATCCGGTAGCGAATTCAAAACCATTTCCACGCCTTGTTGTTTTAGGGAAGTGGTTAAAGCGGTTAAAATTTGCACCAACTCCATTCCCAACCAGCCAGTGGATATGGTTCCATCAGTTTCGCCGCGAACCTCGGCAATAAAGCGATCGCATACTTGTTTTAACGGTTCCGCCGAAGGCACGTCTATAATTTCTTGTTGCTGACCGGCTGGCTGCCAGCCACCAGCAGTTGCCTCTACATGACCATATTGGATAGTTAGAGGCGTTTGAGACAACATTTCGTTAAAAATCAGGGTACCGCGACTGCCCAAAAGACACAAGCGCCTCTGTTTGTCGGGATTGAACCAACAGAAATGCATCCATACTGTGATGCCGCTGGGGTAGGTGAGGTTAACCCAAACCAAGTCTGACTGGGGAGGACCACCGTTGGCAGGCAACCAATTTTTCCCTTGTGCTTGCACCCGAGATGGTTTTTCTCCCAACCAAGTATTGAAAATTATCAAATCGTGAATTGCTAAATCCCAGAGAGCATCAACATCTTGGCGGACAGGTCCTAAATGGGTACGAGCTGAATAACCGTAGCGCAAATCGCCCAATTTCCCCGATTGTAGGATGTTGTGTCCTTTTTGTACGGCTGGATGGAAAAGATAGGTATGATCGACCATGAGATGGCAGCCGCGATCGCTGGCTAGTTGGCATAGTTGGCGGCTGGTTTCTGGTTCTAGGGTGAGCGGTTTTTCTACTAACACGTGTAAGTTGGCTTCTAGGGCTTCCTTCACCAAATTGTAGTGGGTCGAGGCTGGTGTCGCGATCGCTACAGCATCCAAAGGCAGTGGATTTTCCTGCTGTTGGGCGTTTTTAGGTAAAGGTTTGACCGGTTTCCAATCGGTGGTGAGAAGCAAATCGTCAGGGAGAGTAAATTTTTCCCGCAATTGGTCCAAACGCGCCGGTTGGCGGTCTACAACTGCCACTAGCTTTACTTGCGGGTGGGCTAAAAAATTGCGTACCAAATGGGTTCCCCAACGCCCAGCGCCGAGGATAGCCAATCGAACTGGATGGGTCATTCAATCTATGATAGATATGGCTAAGACCAAACCAAATGTGATGCTTGCCGCTCGATAATCTGCGATCGCAATTTGGTTCGGAAAAGGAATACTTGAAACTACCGACCATGATATCACGGAAGATATCGCGTATCCGTTCTCACGAAGATTTTCATGCATAGTGCCGAAACCACCAAATGTACCATTGACCTAGCTGCCCAGTATTTGCTGGCAAGCATCCAAAGCAACGGTCAGTTTGTCTATCGCCTCAATACCAATCCGAAAATTAAAATTAAACCCAAATACAATATATTGCGGCATGCTGGCACCATCTACGCCTTATGCAACTACCAGCAGTTGTTTCCCCACTGCGATACGCCAGCAGCTATCCAACGCGCTGGGGAATTTCTTGTAGAAAAAGCGATCGCGCCTTTACCAGAAGAACCAGATATACTGGCAGTGTGGTCCGATCCGGAAATTAACGGCAGCGATAAACCCAAACAGGCGAAACTTGGCGGCACGGGATTGGGTTTGGTAGCGCTATCACAAATTCAGAGAATGCAACCTGACTGGATCTCCGTTACCAAACTGCGGCAGTTGGGGAAATTTATCACCTACATGCAAAAAGAAGACGGTAGCTTTGCTGCCAAATATGTACCTTCCCAGGGAGGCATTCGCGACGATTGGCAATCTTTGTACTATCCCGGCGAAGCGGCTTTAGGACTTTTGGAACTCTACCAACAAGACCCACAAGAGATTTGGTTGCAAGCGGCGCTGGATTCGCTGACCTATCTGGCTAGGAGTCGTCAAGGAAAAAAGCAAGTTCCTGCCGACCACTGGGCACTTTTGGCTACTGAAAAATTATTTTCCCTAACCACAGAAGATCGGCGTTCGGGTTCTTCAAATCTCTTAACAAACCATGCCCGGCAAATTTGCCAGCAGATTCTCCGCAATCTACCGGAACAACAGGTCATCGAAGGTTGGGGCTTGGTTCCTGGCGTTTCGGCTTCGCTCAACGCTGGCGTTTCGGCTTCGCTCAATCCAAGCGGCAGAACCACGCCAACGGCAACTCGTCTGGAAGGATTGCTGGCGGCTTGGTCTTTTTTGCCGGAAAGCGCCATGGGGGAACTTATGGAAGAAGCTATTCGCGCTGGTATGGTATTTTTACAGCGATCGCAAATTCGCGAAGGTAAGTTTGCCGGTGGGATTCCCCGCGCCATTGCCCCTATATCCAGTACTCGTAATTCTGAAGATACCAGACAATCCATCCAAAAATTTAACCGTCGTGCCACCGAAATACGAATTGATTACGTGCAACATGCCCTCTCGGCAACTATCCAATATTTTCGTATCTTTATTTGACACGCTAACCGAAAATGCCTAGAATCCCCCAGTCAAAGTCAATCTAGAGATAACGACTTGCGGAGATGGGAAACAATTTTTGGTGAATTTTTCCAGACTTTTCTTAAAAAGGGGTTTACAAAACAAAACATAATGGTTAATATTAAAAATAGC
>CAYZHY010000115.1:0-10962 GCA_964477525.1 uncultured Geitlerinema sp.
ACTTGGTGGTCGATGCGACCCAAATATTCGAGGTTGCCATCGCTCAAACGACGCACCAAATCCCCAGTTCGGTACAAGCGATCGCTAGAATTGTTAGCAAATGGGTTGCGAATAAAGCGTTCGGCAGTTAACTCGGGGCGATTGAGATATCCCCTAGCTACACCAGCACCGCCTAGGTAAAGTTCTCCCGGTTCTCCATCCGGAACGGGTTGCTGTCGTTCGTCGAGTAGGTACGCTTGTGTGTTGGTAATGGGACGACCGATGGTAACTCGTTTGGCATTTTGGGGAATTAATGAAAATGCAGAACAAATCGTGTCTTCTGAAGGTCCGTAGAGGTTAAAAACGCGCCGAACGTGACCTAGCTGGTAAATACGCTGGACGAGGTCTTTGTGCAGGGCTTCTCCCCCTAAATTAACAGTACGCACAGAAGGGGGAATGGCATCCATAGCCAGTAATTCCACCATGACAGAAGGTACCATAGTGATAAAAGTAACTTCTTTGGCAGCTGGCAAGCGAGCTAAATCTAGGGAGTTTTTTGCTAGGATAACCCGTCCTCCGGAAACAAGAGGAAGGAAAAACTCGAATATGGAAGGATCGAAACACATGGAGATGGAAGCCAAAACCCCATCCAAGTCTTCTGGTGGAAATACGGACTGCGCCCACTCCAGAAAGGCAACGATATTGCGATGTTCTATAGCCACGCCTTTGGGTTTGCCTGTGGAACCAGAGGTATAAATGACGTAGGCTAGGTTGCTATCTGTTATCTCCGCATCCAGATTTTCCGTACTTTGGCAGCTAATTTCCCCATTGTCTCGGTCCAAATAGACCAAGCGAGCTTCATGCTCGGGGAGCGAATCTAGCAAACTAGCTTGGGAAATAAGCACTTTGGCTTGAGTATCTTCCAAAATAAAAGCCAATCGTTCTTTAGGGAAAGTGGGCTCCAAAGGAACGCACGCGCCTCCCGCTTTGAGAGTTCCCAATAATGCAACCAACATCTCGAGCGATCGCTCTACACAAATACCCACAAGGACTTCCGGTCCCACGCCTAGCTTTTGTAAATATCGCGCCAGTTGATTGGCACGTCGGTTCAAGGTTTTATAGTCAAGTTCTTGGCGTTCAAAGGTAGCAGCAATAGCATTAGGAGTTTTGTAAACCTGCGCTTCAAATAGTTTATGAATGCAGCTGGGATGGATAGATGTCCCCTGAAAAGTAGAAAACATAAGTAGCCCCAATATGAAAAATGCCAAAATCTATTCAAAAACAATCCAGCTTGGCACGGGAGAATTGTTGGCTCGAACGATACAACTCTCCAAGCAAGCTTTTTTTGTCCTATAAACCCAAATCCCTCTATTTAGCGAAAGTAGAGGCAAAAGGGATCGAGCTTGAGTTCCTATGTGGGGAGTAGAGAATAAGGTAGTAGCAGCAATCTAAGATTCATTTCCTGTTCGATCCCTGTATTATCTAACAAAACCTCGATCGCAATAAGTTACCGACAGTTTCCACTTATAATTCCCAAACCGGTAAAAAAATAAACAGTCAGTTGCTATTTTCGTTCGATTTCTATAAAAATTCTTTGCAAATCAAGAGTTTCTAGGCTTTTGGTAGCTTGACCGGGATTTCAATGACAAACTTCGATCCAGATCCGGGTTCCGAAACGCAATACAGCTGTCCTTTGTGTATCTCGACAATAATTTGGTAGCTGATGGATAACCCCAATCCGGTCCCCCTCCCTACAGCTTTGGTTGTAAAGAACGGATCGAACAATCGATTGCGAACTTCTTCCGTAATTCCAGGTCCGTTATCGGCAATGGCAATTTTAATATAGTTGTTATCTTGCAGCTTAGTACAAATCCAAATTGTGGGATTTTGTTCGTTAGCAGTTCCACCATCTTCCAAGGCATCGATGGCATTGGCGAGAATGTTCATAAATACTTGATTGAGCTGACCGGCATAGCATTCCACTTTTGGCAAATCGCCGTACTCTTTCACAAGTTGTATTTTTGAATGGTTATGCGTAGCTTGTAATCGGTGTTGTAAGATTAGCAAACTGCTATCAATACCTTCGTGGATGTTAACCTGTTTGATTTCGGCTTCATCCAACCGCGAGAAATTTCGTAAAGATAGAACAATTTCGCTAATACGATTGGCACCGCTTTTCATAGAAGATAGAACTTTGACGAGGTCTTCGCTGAGAAAATCCAAGTCAATTTCCTCAATTTGTTCTTGAACTTTTGCAGAAGGTTCGGGATATTCTTGCTGATATAGTTCGATTAAATTTAATAAATCTTGCACGTACTCTTGAGCGTAGGTAATATTTCCGTAGATAAAATTAATGGGATTGTTAATTTCGTGGGCAATGCCCGCAACCATTTGCCCCAAGCTGGACATTTTTTCTGTCTGGATGAGTTGTGCTTGGGTATCTTTGAGTTCTTGCAAGGTCTTTTGTAAATATTGGTTATTTTGTTGGAGTTCTTGGGTACGGTCTGCGACTTTTTGTTCTAAAGTTCTATTGGTATTTTCTAGCTCAATATTCGTTTGCTTTAACTCTTCTGTTGTCGATTCGAGATTGGCGTAGAGCGTAGCGTTTTTTATAGAAATTGTTGCTTGAGATATAAGAATATTAACAATTTCTAGCCTTTGCGGTGTAAAAGCACCTCTAGTTACCTGATTTTCTAAATATAAAACACCAATTAACTCTCCTCGATCGAGCATCGGCGTACATAAAATCGATTTGGTTTGGTGTTTGAGAATATATTTATCTTGATTAAATCTTGTTGCTTCTGTAGCTTCGTCTAGAACAACGGGTTCTTTAGCGATCGCTACATAGGAAACAATCGATAAAGGTAGATCGGAACTTTCTTCGGCTGGAATTTCAAAATTCACACAACTCGCACGAGCGTCGACAGATGTAGTTGCCTCGACAAAGAGTTTCCCTTCTTTTTGTAATAAAATGTAGCCAGTTTGAGCGCCAACATTTTCGACAACAATTTCTAGAAGTTTGGTTAATAGTTCTTCTAGAACCAACTCTTCCGATAGCGACTGAGAAGCTTTGACGAGGGTTTTTAAATCAAGAGATCCTGATGCAACTGACGTTGTAGATGTGGTTGTACTGATAATTTCGGAAGATAGAGATTTTGTTTGCGTTTGAATTTGAGCTAGAATTTCTGGATATCTCTCTTCTAAATCCTGCGTTTTGGCCTTGGCTTCCCAGCAAATATATCCATAGTAGGCATCTGTTAGATAAGTACGTGTAATTTTTTCTCTGCCAAGTTCTAGATAAAATTCCGCTGCTAATTCGTTAGCAAGAGCTTCTTCGTGCATAAATTGATTCTCTTGAGCGCCAGCGATCGCGCGATCGTATAGCTCCATAGCCAGCTCGATTTGTTGGCCAATTCGTGCTTTTTCTGCTTCTACCAAATCGTATTTATGTTGGTAATTTGCTGGTGCATGAAGTGCCCATTTTTTCATAGCAATTTGATTTTGTTCTACTTTCCGTAAAATTTCCATGCGATCGCTTTTTAAATTTGATGAAAAAGTTGCCAACAATGTTAGAGAATAGTAAAAATTATGCAAAGCATAAATATCCGCTCCTATAACGGCAGAAGAATAGTTTGCTGCTAGCGATGCATTGACGAGGGCTTCGTTTTTGTTATGGAAAAAGTATAGCAGAATCGTTTTTGCTAAATAAATGGTAAACAGCAAACTATTATTACTAGCTTCCAAGCAATAAGGCAAAGCTTCTTTTTCGTTAAAGCTTTCACCATGTAAGCAGTACCGATCTTCTTGTGGTTCTAAAAAATGTAAAGATAGCTGCCGCCAGCATTTAGCATAATTAATTGTATATTCCTGTTTGTACTTTTCCAGAAAATCTATATATTCTTTTTGTTTGTTCGCTACCTCTTGTAAAGGAACTCCAACAAAAAATAAGTTTGAACAGTAAACAATTGAGCTAAATCCTACATACTCTAAATCGCCAGTTTCCAAACCGCTTTGAATGGCTTCCTGTAAAGCTGGCATAGTTGTAGAGACATGCTCTTTCCAAGGTTTAATAAATGTATTAACAATTTCATAGATCCTACATTTGTATTCCGTGGCTTGAAATCGTTCCAAAAGTTTTAAAGCAATTTGACCGCAGCGATAGCCAGCATCCATATCTCCTTGCAACGCGCATAGAATTAAGCCATAATCAGCATAAGCATAGCTAGATGTAGCGGTGTAGCCGTATTGCATGCAAAACTTGACAAAAGTCAAAATCATCCGACAAAACAATTCTGGATTGCAATTGTAAGCTGGAGAAGCGACGTTCATGAGTAATTTTGCTATTACTAAATGATACGTATCTTTCATTTCCGGAAGATGTTCTACATCTTCTAAGCGTGGTAACTCTACCAGCCAATTATTATCCTGTGGTATCTCTGATAGAGAAACACCCAGTTGCGATAAAGCATGCAATCCCAAATCTACCGCTTCTTGCATCTTGTTTTGAGACATCAAAAACTGAATATGCAATTCGTAGGCTTTCACCCGATCGATGGGATCGTTGGCTTTTTGCAAAACAATATCTGCTAGATACGAAGCGCGCTCAAAATTCGTATTTAAATATTCTGCTTCTGCTGCTTCTGTATACAAAGAAAGAGTCAATTCGTACCGATCTTTCCAACTATCGGGGGAAAGCAATTCTAAACCTATGGTGAAATATTTAACAGCATACTCGTAAGCGACTGTTGCTTTTGCTTTTTTTCCAGCTAGTAAATTAATGTTGATCAAATCCTCTCTTTGAGAGGAGTTTTCTAATAACTCTCGAGCGCAATTTAACTGATTGGCAAGGGTAAATATTTTTTCCGGTTGTTGTTCTACATCAATATGGTTGAGCAGTAATTTCCCAATACTCCAGTGCAGCAACTTTTGCTGCTTCTCAGAAACGAGACTGTAAGCAGCTTGTTGTACGCGATCGTGCAAAAATTTACAACTTAAATTGGTGCGATTGTTGTTCGGATCGTTATTTATATTTCCTTCTAATTCCCGAGTAGCTTCAGAAAAGTCTGCACCATCAAAAGCGAGAAAAATTTTATAGGTATCTTCCAAAGGAATAATGAGACCTACTTGAATTGCTTCCCATAAGGCAGATGCCGTCTCCGGCACAGATTTTTGCGCAACAACAGCTAATGTATGTAAATCGAAATAATTCCCCAAACAAGCAGCAATCTGGAGAAAATTTTGAGTTTTTTGGGAAAGTTTTTGTATATTTTTTACAATTAAGTCGACAATTCTATAGTCTGTAATTCCCAAACTTTGAATTTTGTTTAGGTTCCATTGCCAACAATTGGCACTTACATTATAATACAACAACTGTTCGGTATATAGGGTATTGAGAAATTGATTGAGACAGAAAGGATTCCCTTGACTTTTCTTTAGTAAAAGTTCCGACAGCTTTTGCAACTCTTTATCTTCCGTGGGCCGATCGATAGTATCTCCTATTAACTGAGCTACATCATTGTGGCTGAGGGGTTGCATTTGCAACTTTTCAATGCCAATACCACATTTTTGAATCTTTTCAATGGTTAGACTTAATGGATGAGTTGCTGTTAGTTCGTTATCTCGATAAGCTCCTATAAGTAAAAAGTAATGGTTTTCAGAATGGGTGCTAAAAAACTCAATTAAATTTAACGAAGCAGAATCCGCCCATTGCAGATCGTCTAAAAACATAACCAGCGGATGGTCGCTTTGACAAAAAACATTTAAAAATTGCCCAAATATATAATGAAGTTGTTTTTGGACTTCCGTGGTTTGCAATTTCGTAACTTGCGGTTGTTTTCCGACAATTAACTCTAGTTCGGGAACGATATCAAGAATTTCTTGAATGTTTCCACTACCAACGGCTTCTAAAATTTTCGCTTTCCAAAAGGCGATTTTTTGCGGACCTTCTGTTAGCAGATTGCGGATTAAATCTTGAAAAGCTTGAACAATACCTGAATAGGGAATATCTCGTTTCAAGCGATCGAATTTGCCGCTAATGAAATACCCCCGTACGCTAATAATAGATTTTTGCACTTCTTTGACAACAGCAGTTTTACCGCTTCCTGAATATCCAGAAACTAAGACAAATTCGCTGCTGCCTTCGCTAACTCGTTGAAAACGATTTAATAGTTGGCGTACTTCATTTTCTCGACCGTACAGTTTTTGAGAAATACATAGTTGATTGGGGCGATCGCGTTTTCCCAATGGAAACGAATCAATTTTTCCTTGTTCTTGAAGTTGCGCAAGGCAGGTTTCTAGGTCAAATTTTAATCCCGTAGCACTCTGATATCTGTCTTCTACGGTTTTGGCGAGCAATTTTCCGACAATTCGGGATATTGTCTCGGGAATTTCTGGATTTCTTTCGTGGGGAAGTAACGGTTCCTTGGCAATATGAGCGTATACCAGTTCCATGGTATCGTTGCTGCTAAAAGGAAGGGAGCCAACCAACATTTCATAGAACGTTACTCCAAGGGAATAAAAATCGCTGCGATGGTCAATTGAGCGATTCATCCTACCAGTTTGTTCTGGAGAAATATAAGCAAGGCTACCTTCCATTGAATTGGGATTGTCTATGGTTGCTTCTTCTGAATATAAGCGAGAAGCAATACTAAAATCTGTCAATTTAATTTGCCAAGTTTCCGGGTTAATTAAAATATTGGACGGCTTAATATCTTTATGAATAATAGGTATTTTATGAAGATTTCCTAAAATATCAGTTATGGAAATAGCAATTCGCAAAAATTGCTCGGTGGACAAATAACAGTTTGTTAAAAAATGATGAAGGGATTCGCCACCGAAATCTTCTAAAATGAGTGCCCAACTATTTCCAGCTTTGATTAAATCTAAAGATTTTATAATACCAGGAATTTCCAAATTTTGAGTTATTTGGTACTCTTGACGCAAACGCGCAATTTCTTCCCATTTCGGTGTTTCTGTATTGAGAATTTTTATAATAACTTTTTGTTCGTTTTTCTCGTCGTAGGCACGATAGACTGTTTTATTGATGCTATCAAATACCTGTTCGATAACTTGATAACGAGAAATATTAAACATAATCGAAGCACCATGTTTATATGTAATACCATTTCTACAAAACAACAATTACCTTGAATTTGTCCAATTATCCCGGTAGAGGCGCAATGCGTAAGCGCCTACAAAAACACTCTGGATATCTATTACACAATTTTAAAGAAATGTTATAAGACTATATATAACACTATTATTTTCATGGAATCAATCCGCGATTGTACGTAAAAATATTGATTTTTATTAAGGTAGCTGCTAAAAACCTCTGTAAGTAAAGCTTTTTATAAATATAAAAAAATATAAAAATTGAATTTATGCTTTCTCTCTGTTTATTAAACAATTATTTAGTACCAATCTCTTTTTAGCAAATTAAGGATACTTTTGGGTTAGCTACAATATACGGTTTCTAACTGTTGAAAAATAGCGTTGGCGGCACGATTAGGAACACCAACATCGCCTAAGGCTTGGCGCATTTGAGCGTATTCTTGCAACATTTTTTGGTATTTTGTAGGATTTTGCAGAATATTGCTAGCTTCTCGGGCAATATTTTCCGGTGTGGCTTGGTCTTGTAGCAATTCCGGTACGATGGGTTTCATCTCTACCAAATTGGTAGGAGACATATAGGGAATGGAAAAGTTGAGAAGATTTTTGGCTACCCAGGCAGTAACGGAACTAACGCGGTAAAGTACAACTTGAGGAACGTTGGCGAGGGCAAGTTCTAAGTTGACAGTTCCCGATTTGGTAATGGCAAAATCGGCAGCCGCGATCGCATCTTGGCGGGAAGCAATTTTAGCATTTAGCTGGTAATTGGCGATCGCATCTTCAATGGGTTGGCGGTAAGTTGGATGGGAAAGGGGAATCCAAAACTGTACTTGGGGCAGTTGCGCCTGTAAAATTTGCGCGGCGGCAAACATAACTGGCAACAAATAGCGAATTTCCTGCTGTCGGGAAGCAGGAACCAAAGCAATCGCTGTTTGACTGTTGGCAATTCCTAAGCGAGTACGAGCTTCGCTGCGGGTCGGCATAAACGCACAGCGGTCTAGCAACGGATGTCCAACCCATCTAACGCAAGCGCCCAATTCTCGGAAAAATTTAGCTTCTGCCGGAAAAATTGCTAGGATTTCATCAGCTAAACTGGCCAGTTGTTTCGCCTGTTTGGAAGAAGGCGACCACACCCACAGCTGCGGCGCAATGTAATAAACTACAGGAATTTGGGGAAATTGACGGTCTAGAAACTGCCCAATTCCTAAATTTGGACCCAGATAATCAATTAAAACTACCAAATCTGGTGGATGCTGGCGGAGATATTTTTTCACTCGCCGTTGGTGTTGTAAGGTGGGCCAAACATACCGAAGAGATTCCCACAATCCCACCGAACCTACCTGGTTGGTGTTACCCAGCAATTGCATACCAGCTTGTTCCATGCGATCGCCGCCCAACCCCCAAATTTGCAAATCCCAACCGCGATCGCTGGCTTGTTGGTGTAAAGCCGCTACCAACATCGACCCTTGCAAATCTCCGGAAACTTCGCCAGTGGTTATACAAATGTTGGCTTGCCGCGTGTTTTGGCTCACTTGGAGATTTCTCCCGACCGCTTTCTACCCGCCGTTACCCCACGCCGGTGGGACATCAAAGAACCTTGTAAAAATTGGTATAAATGATTTACTTGTTCGTCGTCGGAGAGCGTTTGCAGTTTTTCCAGAGCCTCTTTCAGAGGGATTCCAGAACGATACAACAAACGAAATGCTTTTTTTAACAGTGGCAAGCTGCTTTCCAAACCAGCACGTTTGATGCCGACTTGATTGAGGGCGCGAACCCGACAGGGATTGCCCTCAACCAACATATACGGAGGAATATCCCGCTCTACACGGCTCATGCCACCTACCATGGCTAATTGGCCAATGCGAGCGAACTGATGGATCCCCAACACGCCACCAATGGTCGCTCTGGATTCTACATATACGTGACCGGCTAGAGAAACACTGTTGGCGATCGCGACCCGGTTTTCGAGAATGCAGTTATGAGCGATGTGTACGTAAGCCATGAGCAAATTGCGATCGCCGATAACTGTGGCTTCGTCGGCATTGGTAGCCCGGTTGATGGTGACATACTCGCGAATTTTATTGCCATTGCCAATTTTCACGAGACTGGGGGCACCATTGTATTTGAGGTCCTGGGGTTCAAAACCAATTACAGCACCGGGAAAAATTTGATTTTGGCTGCCAATTTCCGTCCACCCTTGAACAATGGCGTGGGAGCCTATGGTAGTTTCCGAGCCAATCTTGACATTGGCCCCGATTTCTGCATAAGCCCCTACGCGAACAGTAGGGTGTAGTTGGGCATCTGGATGGACAACAGCGGTAGGATGAATCAGGCTCATCGTCGAGAAGTTAAAAAATCAAAAAAATCGATAAGGTTGCCCAAAGCACCCTTTGGCCAGCTCAGGGAATATGGAAAGATCTTCCAAAAGCTCAGCACAAGCTCGTGGTGAATTATTCGACGAGCGAGAACATTAACTCCCCTTCTGCTACCAACTGGCCATCTACTTCAGCTCTCGCACGCATTTTCCCAAACCGACGCCGCTTGATGCATAGCAAGTTGGCTTTCATAACCAACTGGTCTCCGGGAACGACAGGGCGACGAAAGCGAACTTTATCAATGCCAGCAAATAGCAACAATCCCTCTTCAACTTCTGGCATTTGCGATAGCAACACGGCCCCCAATTGAGCCATGGCTTCTATAATCAGCACCCCAGGCATGATGGCGCGTTCGGGAAAATGACCTTGGAAGTAAGGTTCGTTGAAGGTCACATTTTTAATGCCAACTGCCGATTCTCCTGGAACGTATTCTGTAATCCGATCGACCAACAGAAAAGGATAGCGGTGGGGCAGAAATTTTTGAATTTCTTCTACATCCAGCACCGGCGGTGATGTAGAACCTTCAGCTTGAACGGATTGGTTGTTGTCAGAATTTCCAGTTTGTGTATTTGTCGCTTGACTATCAATAGCTGTAGACATAACGGTATCGCTCCTATGGAGCGCAGATATAAAGACATCTTTAAGGAGTCCCCATCTAAATCCAAATTGTCATTATAGATGAGGCTCAACACATCAAAAAGCTAGTTGCTTTTTGACTTATTCTAAAACAGAACGTATCACCAAAGCTTTCCTCGGCGATCGCTTCAAAAATTCCCAGTCCCATATTCCGGGCCAACATCAACTGGAATCAGTGATTCCTCTTTTTTTTAGCAAAACCTCGCAAAAAACTCTCCTCAAACTGTTTGCCAGTCAAGCTGAGAGACATGCAAGTATGCTTTCAGTACCAGTACCGCGCCCGATCTATGTTAATCAAGACTGCTCGGTTGGCAAGGGAGTGGAAAACATTCTGGTGTTAACTCCGAAAATCAAGCACAGGGATTGGTTTTTTATCGTACCGTTAACAAGACTTTGACACTCTCCAGACTAAATGTGTGGAGATTCTTGGTTCGACGATTCGCTTGAAAACTTCCGAGGACTTCCCTGGTGGGTTCCAGCGGGCAAATCTCCCCAAGTGTCGTTCGATCCTGTTTCTGATTGCGGTTGCGGTACAGCACTTTCCAAGCTTTGATTTTGCTGGTTGACCTGTTAGGGGGTTAGCGTTTTTTTTCAGAAGTTTTCGCACCTCTTTCAGTCCTGTTCAGTTTAGCAGACTTATGCCCTAAAGGGCGGGGGGTTTAGACCCAAATTTTTATCATAACACCACCAGCTGCGTTTCGCTAAACCTATATCTGTCTTTATCTGTCTTTCTTTTCCCTCCTATCAAGGGAAGTTCGCACCAGATAAATCGCTCAAGCAGCTAAAATCGATCGTCGGTTGAGAATTGTATATAGTGTTTCCAAATCAAACGTCAATAGTGCATGGCTGAAAGATTTTATACGAA
>CAYZHY010000116.1:0-4420 GCA_964477525.1 uncultured Geitlerinema sp.
GTCCAGATTGGGATTTTTTCTAGATTTTTCGATCCCTGTTTTGGAGTGTAGCCAGGGTTATTAAAATTGTGAATGTTGCGATAGAAAGAGAAAATAGCCATTGCTACTATATTTGTCGTTTGTTGGTGTTTGGTCTGAAATTGCATATAGTACTTCCAGGTACGAGCTTGGCCACCAAGACAGGAAAATCCCTAGCAGGTTACAATTGGGAAAACCATGGTACTCATGGCAATCGGCCTCCGGTCAAAGTAAGGAAACTCATAGTATAGACCTTTCAGTATGGGAATGTAAAGCGTCAAGCAATGGTCTTTTCAACCAGTGCGAAAAGCGCCATGGCCGTAAAGTGAAAACCCGAACTTGTTACTAGGGCTGCCATTGACGCAAAAATCAATCCACCCAGGTTGAATTTGCTTTTCAATTTTCCCAACTAAATTTTAAGAGCATTGGGCGTATCACAAGGAGAGTACTGTCCCCCATGCAGGGCAATTTAAATGAAATTGATATTCGCAGTATCTTGCAGCTTATTGAGTTAGGTCAACGTACCGGAGAACTCCTCGTCGAAGCGCACTCTTTGCGCACTCAACCGACGACACGCTTGGCTTCAAAGTTTCAAGGACAATCCTGGTTTGTGTTCTTTCTCAATGGTCAGATTGTTTACGCCACAGATAGTAACAGCAATCTATCGCGCCTGCGCGACTACTTGCGCCGCTACAGAGCCGACAGCGCCCTCGACCAATTGGCAGCGCCGCTCCTTGGTTCTACCAATGCTCTGGAATATGGATATTTGTGGGTGTTGTTAGAGAAAAAAATTATTACACCAGAGCAGGGGCGTAGCATCCTCAAAAATATGATCCACGAAACAATTTTTGACCTGCTGAGCTTGCATCAAGGTTCCTTTATTTTTGAAATGGGATCGGCTTTAGCCCCCCAACTAACCACCTTAGAGGTGGGACCGTTGGTAACCAAAATTATGAAACAGGTTCAGGAGTGGAAAAAATTTCATCCTTACATCACTTCCCCCAATCAATGTCCCACCATTGCCGATCCAGAAAAGCTACGTTCCACCCTGCCTGCCAGTACTTATAACGCCCTCAGTCGTTGGGCAAATGGCAAAACCTCCATTCGTCAAATTGCTCGCTATTTGAGCCGAGATATTTTGGTGGTAGCAAAAGCCATTCACCAATACGTACAAAATGGTTCCGTACAGCTATCTCCTCCTTCTTCCGAACTGCAAATGCCCAGTTCGCGAAAATCGACGACTCCATCAACAGCTTCCCACCCCCCCCATGTAGCCTGTATTGACGACGATATAACCGTCGGTAAGTCTGTGGAAATGATGCTCAACCAACACGGCTACCAAGTGACTTCTATTTACCATCCGCTAGAAGATTTTCCCCGTTTGTTTAAACTGGATCCCGATCTGGTTTTGTGCGACATCGCTATGCCAGAACTCGATGGGTACGAACTGTGTGCGATGATGCGTCAGACTCATGTATTTCGCCAAACCCCAATCGTGATGTTGACCGGTAAAGATGGGTTTATCGATCGCCTGAAAGCTCGTATGGTGGGGTCCGACGACTTTTTATCCAAACCTTTTGGCGAAAACGAGTTGTTGATGTTGGTCGAACAATATATTGGACCGGGAGATAGCAACCGGCAAGAACCGGAACCAACTGCTCAAGATAGTCAATCTCAGCGTTAAATGTTTCTGGGAATAAACAACGGTCCCCATACCAGCAAATTGCCAAGAAGAACAGCTAAGCTAGGCTAGTCAAATCTAGCTAGAGAGGAAGTGCTATTGTTAGCTGGTTCGGTTACTAGCACGCAAGAGTTGTTATGGTAGAAAAGAGGACCTAGGGGAAGTCTTCAGCCAAAAAAGAGCTTCATTAACCACTGAAAAGCTATAAACTAGGCAATAGGATAGAGTATCGTCCCTACCTCTGCCACCTATCAAAGTTGTTTTTTTCGACGCGGTCCTACTCAACTATTGGGGAAATTTCTCCATAGCGAAGACCTGTCGGAAAGGTTTTAAAGTTTGGTAGGTTACAGCTGAGAGCGGACCGCCGTTTCCAGTATTTGTTCTATATGGCAGTAGGATAAACGATTTTCCAGTCCGGAAGGCTTGGCGATCGCTGTATCCAGCCATCTAGTTTTTTAATCCCCTGCTCCTTTGGAGACAGGGACTCTTTCCTTAGTTCCTCAAATCCTTAAAAATTTTCAGGGGAACCGGCGGTATTTTCTAACCGCACTTTCGTTCATACCTGGTTTGCTGCAGACCGGGTGTCCAACCATTCCAGGAAGTTCCCATGAGTAAAGTTCTGGTCGTGGAAGACAGCGTCACTCAGCGAGAAATGATCTCTAGCCTCCTGCGGGAAAGTGGGTTAAACGTGGCAGAAGCTGGTGACGGCGTCGAAGCTTTGGAAAAAATCCAACAATCCAGTCCCGACTTAGTCGTTCTTGATATTGTCATGCCTCGCATGAACGGTTACGAACTGTGTCGGCGGCTCAAAGCTGATGCCGAAACCAAACACGTTCCCATTGTTATGTGTTCTTCCAAAGGAGAAGAATTCGATCGCTACTGGGGCATGAAACAAGGAGCAGATGCTTACATTGCCAAACCGTTTCAACCTACAGAACTGGTAGGAACGGTCAAGCAACTTTTACGAGGCTAAGGCGAAACCTCCACGATTGGCTCCAGCCACCCATCCCATATACCAAAATCCTAGCTTAAGGATGTATTTTCTCTATGGTAGGCAATTCTGACTTTGAAACTGGTTCCGGTCCCGATCAAGATCCGGAATTTCAAGAATTAGAAACTCCAGAAGGGGAGTTACACCTGCGATTTTACATTCAGTCCAACAATGAATTCGCCATTCCCGCAACCGGTATAAAAGAAGTGATTGCTCAATCTCCGGAAACAATTACGCCAATTCCTAATGTTTCGCCCTTGTTATTGGGAACTCTAAATGTGCGTGGTCGTATCGTTTGGGTGGCCGATCTCGGACAGTTTCTCGGAGATGCTAATCCTCTAAAAATAGACCGGAGCGAAATTTCCGTGATTGCTGTAGAAGATCAAGACACTATACTAGGATTAGCTGTAGAAGGTATTGTAGGCATGGCCTGGTTGGATTTGGAACAACTACAAGCTCCCCAAAGCGCTCCAGATAGCATGGCTCCCTTTGTAAAAGGGGAGTGGACGATGGGATCTGAAGAAGATCCACATCAAATTCGATTGCTAGATCAGGTGACTATCTTACGTTCGGCGCGTTGGGCAGCATAAAAAGACCGCAGCCATCAGGGGTCAGGTTCGCCAACGACGAACCACACCATGTACAGGCAACTGACTGACCAGGAGGAGGCAAATGGCACCAAGCATGGACTATACCCAAGCATACGATCGAGCGCAAACTGCCTACATGGATGGTGAATACGAACAAGCCGCCTACGCTATCAATCAACTTATAACCGAATATCCAGAAGACCCCAGTGCTCGTCTCCTCTGCGGTCATATTTACTGTTACGGTCTACAGGAATACGAAGTTGCCCTAGAACAGTATCAATACGTTTTGGAAAGTACGAGCGATCCGGATCTGCTGGCTTTTGCCAATACAGGCATGAACGATGCTAGCAAGCAGCTGGCTGCTGATGGCGAACAGGAAGAACAGGAAGAACAGGAGCTGGCCGCTGCCGACGATCGTTCCTCTGCTAGCAATGCTCCCACAGAAGAGGACTCCCCAGAAGTTTTATCGGATCGAGAAACACAGGTGGCTGCTTCTGAAACTCAAGAAACCCCCGAGATAGAGTCTGAGTCTTCTCAAGAAGATAGCTGGCAAGGTCAAACTCTAGGTGATATAGATTTTGAAATATCAGAAGATACGGAAAAGACACCATCGCAAGAGCAAGATATGGATCCCTTTGCTGGGAATGCAGCAGCAGGCAACGTTCCTAGCGAATCACCAGAAACGACGGAAGAAGCTAGAGAGAACGATAATCCCTTTGACAGCAATCTCATGGATATTGACTCGGAGTTCTTTGATGAAGAAACTGCGTCTTTAGAAGAACCCGAAGTAAGCGAAGAGCAGCAAGAAGATAACCCATTTGCCGTTTCAAATGCCGAGTTCGATGCCAGCGATGCTGAAAATGCTAGCACCGAGGAGAGCGAAGATTTTCCGTTTGCCCCTATGCCAGAGGCTTCTGAATCTGAATCAGAAACTAGCTCGTTAGATGATTCGGAGAATCCACTGACAAACTTTGGCGACTTGGAAATCCCAGAAACAACAACTGAATCGACAAGTGTCGAAGGTTCCACTGACAAACAAGCATCTCCTAAGGAAACTCCCGTTGAACCAATAGGGCAAGGGAAGAGCGATACCACCGAAACTGAGAATTTTTCCGATCTAGGTGCAGATTTCTTCGCCGA
>CAYZHY010000116.1:4520-10826 GCA_964477525.1 uncultured Geitlerinema sp.
GCAAAGCAGTAGTGCCGAAACTGAGGGAGCAGAAGATTTCTTCGCCGAGCAAAGCAGTAGTGCCGAAACTGAGGGAGCAGAAGATTTCTTCGCCGAGCAAAGCGATTCGGAAGATGCAACTCTAGCAACACCGGCTCTAGATTGGGAAAACCAGCAATCAAACCAAGGCTCGTCTGGTGATGGGGATGATTTTGAAGAAGCACCTTCTCCAACCAACGCTACCAATGGAAAACAAGGGGAAAATGCACTATCTTCAGAAGCACCTCCCACTCCCACACCAGCAACAAGCCAACAAAACGGACATAACTGGAGCGATGAGCTTGATTTTGATAATTTCGACGACATTTTCAACGAAGAAGCCTTTCCCAACGTAGAAGAAGAGGAAAGCAACTTTCCTGCGTCCAGCGAAGGCGAATCGGAAGCTGGTTCTCGCTCAGATTTAGACCAACAAGGATACTTGCTAGATTTTGATGAATTCGATGATATTGGTACCGATAGCAATGTGGGGGGTCAAGAGAGCGACGATCGCGCCTTCAGCATGGATGAGTTTGAAGATAATTTTGCATCGTCAAGAGAAACTTCAGAAACAACAACTGGCGGAACTTCCTCGGAAAACGAAGATGGGGATACGAAAGACTCAGGTACGGAATCATCTGCGATCGCGGCAGATGAATTTTCCAATGTAGCGGCAGCGGCGCAAGAATTCTCACCAGTCGCCAAATCAGAAACCACGGCTGGTGCCAAATCGGAAACCAAGGCCATCGAACCACCGATTCCCCGTAAAGTAGCTGCCAGACAACTGATAACCAGTAGCATTACAGGTGCCTTTTGTGCCCTGACGATCGCCACAGGGACCTTCGTCTTATCGAACCAAGTTGCCAATGACGAGAACATCGTTTCTCAAGAAAACATATCGCAAAACGTTCAACAAAACATATCTCAAAACGTTCGTACGACGATATTGCAAAAAATTCAGTTTGCTGGCTTCATTGTTTCTGTAGCTGCCGGTTTGGTAGGTGGTGCCACTACCTTCATTCTCAATCGCCAACAATCCAAACGGATTCAAAAGAGCGTCAGCGATTTGGGACAAGCCTTCCATGACGTCATTCAAGGAGACCTAAGCACTCGCGCCCCCGTCAGCGAAGATGAAGAATTTGGTCAGCTGGCGCGGCAGTTTAACCAAATGTCCCAAGTCATTCTCAGTACCACTAGGGAAGCTCAACGCAAAGCAGAAGAGCAAGAACAAGCCAAAGAAGACTTACAGCGACAAGTCATTCGCCTGCTTGATGATGTGGAAGGTGCAGCGCGGGGCGATTTGACGGTCAAAGCCGAAGTGTCTGCCTCGGTATTGGGTGCGGTCGCCGACTCCTTTAACCTTACCATTGAAAACCTACGAGAAATCGTGCAACAGGTAAAGCAAGCTGCCAGACAGGTTAGCGAAAGCTCCAAAGAAAACGAAAAATTTGCGGTTAACCTCTCCTCAGATGCCTTGCGACAAGCAGAAGAACTGGCAGCAACTTTAAATTCCGTACAGGTGATGACCGATTCCATTCAACGGGTAGCCGTGAGCGCGCGAGAAGCCGAAGAAGTAGCGCGATCGGCATCCGCAACTGCTTTGCGCGGTGGGGAAGAAGTAGAAAGTACCGTGGCTGGGATTTTGGCCATTCGCGAAACTGTAGCAGAAACTACGCGAAAAGTCAAGCGCTTGGCCGAATCTTCCCAAGAAATTTCCAAGATTGTGGCTTTGATTTCGCAAATTGCCTCTCGTACCAACTTGCTAGCGCTCAACGCCAGCATTGAAGCTGCCAGGGCAGGCGAAGCCGGGCGTGGTTTTGCCATCGTTGCCGACGAAGTGCGACAGCTTGCCGATCGCTCTGCCAAATCCTTGAAAGAAATCGAGCAAATCGTACGCCAAATTCAAAGCGAAACTGGTGCCGTGATGCAGGCTATGGAAGAAGGGACCCAACAGGTCATCGACGGTACGAAGCGGGCGGAACAAGCCAAGCGGGCGCTGGAAGATATCATTCAGGTATCCAACCGCATCGACGTATTGGTGCGCTCGATTACCGCAGATACCGTGGAACAAACCCAAACCTCGCAATCTGTGGCTCAGGTGATGCAAACCGTAGAGCTAACCGCTCAAGAAACCTCCCAAGAAGCACAAAGGGTATCCAAATCCCTACAAAACTTGGTAGGCGTAGCGCGAGACCTGCTTAATTCCGTAGAACGTTTCCGTGTAGAAGAAGATACGGAAGAAAAACCAGCAAAACAGGAGTAACCCAAACCTAAGGTATGGGGCCTAGGAGTCAATGACCAGCGATCGCCACTAGACGAAAAGGAAAAAAGTAAGCCAAAATAGAGGGATAACAGGGATGCAATAAATGGAAAGTTGGGCAAAAAGCATGCTCCGGCACTCCTAATTTGAGAGATTAGGCACAGAAAAACGACTCATTGCCAGGGGGATAGTGTGGCTGAGCAACATCAGGAACGAAAACAAGGACCAGAAGTGGGCATCGCCGAGCTAAAAAGCCTGGATGCTCTGTTTAAAAATTTAGAAACAGAGTCGGACGAATGGGACCAGGAATGGGAAGAAGATATTTCCGATGCCCAAAGCCCGGTGGATTTTTCCGAGTTTGAGAACGAACTATCTGGCGGACAGCCGGATTTTCAATCGTTGCTGAATGTAGACAGCGACGAAGAGGGCGAAACGGCTGAAATTCGCGATCGCGAGCAAGAAGATTTTATGGGTTTGTTTGGCGATATTTTGCCAGGAGACTCGGAAAGCCAAACGGGTGAAACCAGCGAACCTACTGAACAAGAAACTTCCCAATCGTGGGATCGAAACGAAGACATTGAGGAGTTTTTGGATTTTGGCGAACCAGTAGAAGAAGCAACGAATTCTGCAAGCGATTCGACAGCAGAAACAGACAGTGGTTTTGAAGACTTATTTGCTGATAGCGAATCGGCAGAAGCCACAACTGCTACAGAATCCGATGGCGATCGCCAAACCAGCGACCCCTCTCAACAAGAAGCAGATGATGATTTTGAAGATTTGCTGGCGATCGCTGACGAACCAACATCGCAAGAAACAAGCGGTTTCTCAAGCGATTCCCAAGGCAACGTTTCTGCTTCCGATCCCAATTTAGACTTTTTCCAAGAGTTAGAATCTACCTTCACCGATCCCCAAGAGTCGTTTTCCTCTTCAGAAGCGGAAACGAAGCAAGATACGGAAACAGCTCCAGAAACCGATGATTTGTGGAGTGCCATGTTTGGTTCCAGTGTTGGGGAAGGGACAGAAGAACGTGTCGCTCCCTCAGCGCGTTGGACCATGAGCGATAGTGATGATGAGAGCGAAGATGAAGATTTAGAAAGCCTGTTTAAAGACGCCGAACAATTTGCCACCCCATCAGAAGCGGAAACGTCTGCCAGCCAACCTTCACAAGCAACAGAAGCAGATGAAGAGTGGTCGAATTTCTGGAACCAAGACCCAGAAGAAACCAGTGGCGAAGAAAGCTGGCAATGGGAAGGGTCGGATACCAGTGCTTTAGACGATCTTTTTGGCCAGCAAGAGCAAGCAGAGTCAAGGGCAACCTCAGAGACAACCAGTACGAGCGAATCCTTTGACGAAGCTCCCGAACAGGATGTTTTTGCTCAATTAGAAAACATCCTGGCGCCGGTGCCAGCCCTGACGCTCGCGGAGGATTCGGTTTTTCAAGATTTGAGCGCCCTATTAGGAGAAACCAGCCCAGCTCAAACTACGCCAACAGCAGAAGCCTCTGCCAGCAGCGAACCTACCTCGATTGCTAAGACGCAAGCAGCGCCGACCGAAACCCCGAAAAAACAAGAAGATATTCCCGACGAAGATTTAGAACAACTCCTACACGCTGCCGAAGGGAATATTGCTACCAGCAATACGCGCCCCACCAGTCGTTCTGGAGGTGGCAGCGATACGCAGCCAGCCAGGCGCAACCGATCTTTCGAGCAAACCATGCGCGTCCCCATCAAACAGTTGGACAATATGAGCAACTTGGTTGGGGAATTAGTGGTCAACCGCAATAGCCTGGAACAAAACCAAGAACGCTTGCGCCAGTTTTTGGATAACCTGCTCCATCAAGTGCAAAACTTGGGGGATGCCGGACAGCGGATGCAGGATTTGTACGAGCGATCGCTGTTGGAAAATTCCCTTCTCTCCAGCAACAGGAGTTCCTACAGACAAAGCAACCATTCCGAATCCAAGCAGTCTTCCTCCCAATCCTCCCAGTCTTCCTCAAAAGACCAACAAGAAGAAAACAGTAGCGAGAAACAAAACGGATCGAAAAATAAACACCATTCTGGGGAAGAATTTGATGCCCTAGAAATGGATCGTTTTACTGGTTTCCATACCCTGTCCCAGGAAATTATCGAACTGATCGTACGGGTACGGGAAGCTTCTTCTGATATTGTCTTTTTGGTAGACGAAACCGAACAGGTAACGCGACAGCTGCGGCAAATTACCACGCAGGTTCAAGAAGGCTTGACGCGATCGCGCATGGTGCCTTTTGCCCAAACCGCCGACCGCTTGCCCAGAGGGATACGAGACAACGCCAAGAAATTTGGCAAGAAAGTAGAACTGGTGGTGGAAGGTCGGGATACCTTAATTGACAAAATGCTGGTGGAACAGCTGTACGACCCCATAACTCACTTGGTCAACAACGCTGTTGCCCACGGCATTGAAACCCCCGAACAAAGGGAAAAGAACGGCAAATCCCCCACCGGTCAAATTACCATTCGTGCCTTCCACCAAGGCAACCAAACTGTTATTTCCATAGCTGACGACGGTGCTGGCATTAACGCTGAAAAAGTCAAAACCAAAGCCCTACAGAAAGGAGTCATTACCTCCGAACAAGCCAGAAAAATGCCCCGCAACGAGCTGTACAATTTGCTGTTTTTACCAGGATTCACCACCAAAGACAATGCCGACGATTTATCCGGTCGTGGCGTGGGAATGGATGTGGTCCGCACCAAACTCAGCGAACTACGGGGACACATCAGCACCGATTCTGCATTAGGCAAAGGCACCACGTTCACCATTCGCTTGCCGCTAACCCTCAGTATTTCTAAGGCACTTTGTTGCATCAACGATCGAGCTCGCATTGCCTTTCCCATTGACGGGGTGGAAGATACCATCGAAATTAGCAAAGACCAAATTGAAACCGACGAGGAAAATCAAAACTCTTATATTTCCTGGCGCGACCTTTCGATTCCTTACAAATCTTTGAAGGAATTGTTGGTCTACCAACGTCCTTTGGGACGCAGTTCTATCTACAGCAGCCACGACGAGGACGAAGAGCAAATTCCTGTGGTGATTTTGCGCAGTGCTGGCAATTACCTAGCTATCAAAGTCGATCGAGTTCTTGGGGAACAAGAAATTGTGATCAAACAGTTGGAAGGTCCGGTTCCCAAACCCATAGGCATTGCCGGTGCTACGGTGATGGGGGATGGCAAAATCGTTGCCATTGCCGACGTTTTGGAATTAATCGATCTGGCTTGCGGACGCCGCCGCAGCGAACCAGTGGGTACCCTTTGGGAAGAATCGCAAGCAGAAGAACCCACCGAAGACGAAGCCAGTGCCGAAAAAACCGAACCCACAGTTTTGATTGTGGACGACTCGATTACCGTACGCGAGTTGCTTTCCATGACCTTCAAGAAAGCTGGATATCGCGTCCAGCAAGCGCGAGATGGCCAAGAAGCTTGGGAGAAAATGCGATCGGGGATTCCTTGCGATTTGGTGTTCTGCGACATCGAAATGCCGCGTATGGACGGTTTGGAATTGCTATCGCGCATGCAAAAAGATTCCCAACTCAGCGAGTTACCTATTGCCATGCTCACTTCCCGAGGTGCCGACCGTCACCGGCAAATGGCTATGCAAATGGGAGCAAAAGGATACTTTACCAAACCTTATTTGGAAGAAACGCTCTTAGATGCAGCAAAACAAATGTTGCGAGGAGAAAGCTTGGCAAGTACGTAGCGAATAGCTGATTACCAAGTAGGGATGGGAGTTTGATAGCTCCCTCTTTTGACCGGCAGGGAGAAAAAGCGACGGTTGGAAGGAACTCGCCGAAGTCTGGCGCGGCTAAGGGGACTGTTCAACTCAACGAAAATTTGTTCGTGTTGTTTAAGTCCCGATAAAAATCATTTCCAAATTGCCTTGGGCAATTTTTACTCCAAGAATAAATGCAGCTACCAGATGGATTCATCAGTAGATGTGTCTAACCAAACAACACTCTGTCGACTCGAACTCGTAGGCGTATTCGTAAAAATACAGCT
>CAYZHY010000117.1:0-1634 GCA_964477525.1 uncultured Geitlerinema sp.
AGCCAGTGAACCGCGACGCGATCGCTAAGAACCTACGAGGTTGTTTCCGTCCCCTTGCGGGGAATAGATAGGAAATGACATTGGACAAAAGGAATAGTCCGAACGAAGAATAGGGAAGATTGTTTCCGTCCCCTTGCGGGGAATAGATAGGAAATGACAGGAGATTTCCAATGGAACTCAATCCAACACTCTCGAGTTTCCGTCCCCTTGCGGGGAATAGATAGGAAATGACCAGGGAACAGCTAGTAGTCCGTAACCAAGGGCTCATCTAGTTTCCGTCCCCTTGCGGGGAATAGATAGGAAATGACCCTACCCCTATGAAACTCGCTCTGTGTTTGGTTTTCAAGGTCCAGTTGCGCCAGACCACGTACGTAGTCCTTTGCAAAAATTTACAAGGTCCAAATCCGCCAGATAAAACATTGAATATCCAGCGTTAGGAATAATATAGCCGAAATTTTTCCAGAAGTCAAGGAAAAATTTCCCAGCCATCTCCGCCTTGCTTTTGCCTGCACTTTCTAGCTCTCCGTTGCTCTTTGCGTCGGACTGTTAGTACAAATTTACATTTCTTTACATCAACGCCACGCCAATATACACCTGCATGGGAACCTCGATCGCTTCCCACGTTTTCCACAAGTTTCTTAACAAAACGCAATCTTTAGCCGAAGCAAAACCGCCTAGCTGCCGTCACCCGACTGTAGCTTTCCTGCCAAAACCTCGCTTACCAATTGATTGCCTGCCGGACTTAAATGGATGTGGTCGCGGTACAATTCTTCTGGGGAACTGGCAGCGTTGAAAATCGGTAAAAAATCGATATAGGGAATATCTTGCTTCTCAGCAAACTCCTGCAAACGCTTCCTGGCGCGCAGTTCGTAATCTCGCGGACCGGGGTCGCCGATTTCCCGCAGCAAAGGGGTCATGGCTATCCAAAATTCGGCATTGTTTTGCTGCGCGATCGCTTTTGCTTCCTCCATTGCCTCCAAATTATTGCCCACGCGATCGCCCGATTCCTCCGGTGTTAGAACCGAAGTCGGCGGCGACACCAACAACTGCCACACTTCCACCATTGCTAGCGGTGGTTTTTGGTTGGGATAGTTGCGATCGCTTCCCACCACCCCCGAAAAAGGCGCTTTGGCAAACAAATCGTCCGTATTCAGCAGCAAAACCACCACTTGCGCCCCAAATGTCCCAAATTTGCGGATATACGCCACCTCATTGCGCGGACCCCAGGAATTCGCCGATGCGTTTAAAACTTCCACCCGCTGCCGGGAAAATTTCTCCGGCTGCAACTGCCTCTCCAAAACTTCTGTTAAAGTCTTTTCTTGACTGGTCCACCAATTCCCATTGAGAATCGAATCGCCAACCATAAGAATGCGATAGGTATTTGCATCTGGAGTCCTCGCGATCGCACCGTTGCGCATAGAATATTCGTTAATTTGGATACGATTGCCCATGCGACGCAAATTTTGATTGGGCGCTAGCAAATAGCCAATTTCCGCATCTGCTACGTATAAAGGCGGATTCCCAAATCCAAACAACCACCGCAATCCCAGTTCCATAGCGATCGCGATTCCTAGCAAAATGGCTATCGTGATGAGGGCGAGTTTTAAAGACATTTTGGATTTTGCCAGCAGGGG
>CAYZHY010000117.1:1734-10801 GCA_964477525.1 uncultured Geitlerinema sp.
GAGGGGGAGGAGTGGGAGGAGTGGGAGGAGTGGGAGGAGGGGGATGAGGGAATTTTCTATAGATGTTTCCAGATTTGGGGAGAACTGCTAAGTTGGCTGCAAGTGGTTTTTTTAGAAAATCTCATGGATTTTTAAACTCGCGATCGCGTTTTCCTCACTCTGACATTCGCGATTTCCTCAATAATAGAAACCAGGATGTCCATTTCCCGTGCCAACAATAGCAAAGAACGTTCATGGATCGCCTAATTGTTTTTACTCGCTATCCCCTGCCTGGCAAAACCAAAACCCGCCTGATTCCTACTTTGGGAAAAACCGGGGCGGCGGATTTGCAAGCCCAAATGACGGAACGGACTGTCGATATTCTAACGCGCGTCACTTATCAATGGCCTGTAGAGATCGAAATTCGCTTTGCTGGGGGAAATGTCTGGCAAATGCGGCGGTGGTTGGGCCATCAATTTTCTTATCAACCTCAAGGAAACGGCGATTTGGGCGATCGCATGGCTAGGGCGTTTCAAACGGCTTTCCACCAAGGAAACCAACGGGTGGTGGCGGTGGGGATTGATTGCCCCCATTTGAGCGATCGCGATATTGTTGCTGCTTTGGAAAATCTGCAAAACCACGATTTGATTCTGGGTCCAGCTTGGGATGGCGGTTACTATTTAATCGGCTTGCGTCAGTTTTACCCGCAACTGTTCCAAGGTATTACTTGGGGAAGCGATGTAGTCAGGCAGCAAAGCTTAGATATGGCCAAAAATTTACATTTATCCTACCACTTGCTTTCCCCAAAAGGAGATATTGACCGTCCGGAAGATTTATATTTATGGGAAGATGCCCTCACCCAAGAGAAAATTTCTGTGATTATTCCCATGCTGAACGAAGCGAATACCATTGCTTCTACCATTACCCGCGCCCAAACGGGAGATAATGTGGAAATCCTGGTGGTAGATAGCGGCAGCGAGGATGGCAGCGTGGCGAAAGCAGCGGATTTGGGGGTACGGGTTGTTAAAAGCGATCGCGGAAAAGCCAAACAGATGAATGTAGGGGCAAGGGCAGCCACTGGCGAGATTTTACTGTTTTTACATGCCGATACCCTACTGCCGCCGGGATACGATCGCTGGATACGCCGTACTATTCGCAAACCCAATTTTGCCGTGGGGGCATTTGAGTTAGCCATTGGCTGGGAGGAAACTGACAGAACCCGCCATACGGGATTTCCCCAACTGCAATGGGTGGAATGGGGAGTCAAATGGCGATCGCGCTTGCTGCAACTTCCCTATGGTGACCAAGCTTTGTTTTTAAAATGCGATCGCTTTCACGATCTGAGTGGTTTTCCCGAAGAACTCCCCATTATGGAAGATTTTGTCTTTGTGCGTCGCTTGCGCAAAATTGGCAAAGCTTATATTGTACCAGAATCCGTGCGTACTTCTGCCCGCCGATGGCAGCGTTTGGGCATTTTGCGAACCACTGCCATCAACCAAGTGATGATTTTAGGCTATTTCTTGGGCATCTCACCAACGAAGCTAGCCCATTGGTATCGCAAGCGTTAGAAAACCAGCCACAAAGTCATGCCTAAAAAGACATCCCGTCCCTGCCACAGCATGACCACGCCACTCACAGCCATGGTTGCCAATACTAACTGGCGAAATTGGCGATCGTTCATTTTTTGGAACATATACTGACCGATCCAGTTTGCCGGAATCGCCGACAAGCCGATAACTATACCATATCCCCAATGCAGCGGTGTCAGCGTTCCTAAGGATATGTAGGCAAGAATTTTGGCAATGTGAACCACTAGAACGTGGGTAGATTTGGTGGCAATCATGGTTTCTTTGGTCAAGCCGTAGTTGAGGTAAAATCCGTTCATAACCGGACCGCTGCTGCCAATTAACCCGGAAACAAAGGCATACAAAAATCCCAAAGGCAAAAACTGCCAGGGTTGGGTGGGTGTGGGATTTTGTAACTGCTGCCGCCAGACCAAGGCAACGACCATTACTAACAAAAATATCCCCATTATAATTTGCAGCCACTCCAAGTTTAGCTGCGTTAAGGTGTAAGAACCGAGAACAGCGCCTGCGATCGCGCCTGGTAAATACCAACTGGTTAGCGACCAATCGATAGACCGCCAAAACCAGATGACCCGTTGCAGGTTGCCGAACAACATGCCGACGGTGATGGTAGGGGCAACTGCCGATGCCCCTAAAGAAAAATTAATAATGGGGATTAAAATTAAGGGGCTACCGCCACCTGCCAAAGTACTGAACAGCCAAGCAACAAAACCAATCCCAAATAGCGTGAGAATATCCATATCCGGTTACAAATAGTCTTAAGAAATCCTAAAAACCTTCTTAATTGTTACATTTTTAGCTCCCTGTTCGTGTTATTTTCGCCACATATTGCCCGATAATTTTGCAACAAAATGCCAGATTCCCCTGTGGATGGGGAAAATCCCGATAAGGGCAATGGGCAATTGGTCCTGGCTTGTCATAAATTTTTCGTTTGGGAAACAATAAACGGAGAAATTGTCGTTTCTAGTCTAGGAGAAACTATGAGCGCACAACAGCCACAATACGGTGTTGTCTTGGTCACTGCTGGTTCCCGGGAGGAAGCCGACTATATTGCTAAGGGATTGGTAGCTGAAAAACTGGCGGCTTGTATCGGTATGTTTGCTATCCACTCGGTTTATACCTGGCAAGGAGAAGTGAATTCCGATGATGAGTGGCAGTTGGTCATTAAAACGAATTTGAATGCTTACCAAGCGTTAGAAGCTAAAATTCGCGAGTTGCATTCTTACGACGTACCGGAAATTATTGCACTGCCGATTACAAATGGTTTACCTGCTTATATGCAGTGGATTGGCGAACAAGTACCGACACCGACAACTTAATAACTAGAAAAATTTCGGATAGCGAACGGTTTTTACAGAGGTCGAATCCCCTTCAGCAAGCTCGGGGTACACCGTTCGCTTCTAAATGTTCGATTGTTTTTATAAAGGAAATTCGTGTTTTTTCTTGTTTGAGGGGTAAATTTTATGCATCAAAAAAGCTCCCTATTCAGTCTATTTGGTTTTTCTCAATCTCCATTTGAATACCATCGTTAACATTTTGTAAAAATAGGAAACATAATAACGATCGCATCGAGCTATACTAGATGTATAGGATTGTATTTTATAGATCTGGTTAGATTTTATTCGTTTCTATGAAGTGGATCGAAATAGACGAACTTGCAGCATGTAGCGACTGCAATCGTTTTATTTGGGAGGCTTGAAGTGGGAAAAAAACTGAATAGAAAATTACTAAGCGTCCAAATTTACATCGATTTTGCGGATCGATTGCTATCGATCCGATGAAAACTTAGCAAGGGGAGATTGCCAGGAATGCATCAAAATTGTCTAGCTACAACTATCAAGACACCAACAAAGAAAGAATTAAGGAGACCGTTTATGAGCAAATCTTACCACACTTTCAAGCCATTCTATAACATATTGGGAATTTCGGCTGCGATCGCCCTGCTACCCAATGTCGCTGCGGCAAGGATGGAACCGACGCCAACCGGGATAATCACTACGACCAAAATTGCCCAAAATACGGAAACCACAACTCAGGAAACATCGGAAAACACGCAAAATACAGATGCCCAAGTTCAAGAACTTCAAGAATTTTTAGAAAAAGGCAAAAAGCAGAACGAACAAGGGCACTATCAAGAAGCGATCGCTACTTTTACCGAAGGACTCCAAAAATATGAAGATTCGATAGATGCTTACTTAAATCGCGGAATTGCTCATCTAAAAATAAAAAATACCCAAAAAGCGATCGCAGATTTTAGCCAAGTGTTAGATGCCAATTCAGACAGCGTTCGTGCTTACTACCATCGCGGCATTGCCTACGCCACCAGTGGGGAATATGCCCAAGCTCTTGACGACTACAACCAAGTTTTGCAACGCGACCCCAAACATGTGGTTACCTATGTTAATCGCGGCACCATTTATCGCCGTTTGGGAAACAATGGCGCTGCATTAGAAGACTACAGCCAAGCCATTCAAATTGATTCTAACTACGCCAGAGCCTACAACAATCGCGGCTTGGTGCGTGCTGAAATGGGAGACTTGCAAGGAGCGTTGCAAGACTACAACCAAGCGTTAGAGCAAAATTCCGACTATGCCAGGGCTTACAACAATCGCGGCGTGGTTCACGCTCAATTGGGAAACTTTACACAAGCCATTGATGACTACAGCCAGGCAATTCAACTGGATTCTAAAATGACTAGAGCCTATGTCAATCGGGGTGCAGCTTTGGCACAAATTCGCGAATACCAACGAGCGATTGATAATTACCAACAAGCCATCAAGCTCAATTCCAACGACCCAGTCGTCTATTACAATCGGGGTTTGGTACGTGCCAACTCTGGCAACGACCAAGGTGCGATCGCGGATTTTCGCCAAGCAGCGGATTTAGCTTGGCAGCAAGGCAAAACCAAATTGTACGAAACAGCTTTGAACAATATTGAAAATTTGCAGCGATAGACACCGATGGTGGTTACAATTTCTTGGGTTATCTGCAAACCATGTTTCCCTACTCAAACTCATTACGAGTATGATACATTCTTAACAGTTCGTAAATATCCGTCATCGCAATTGCAGGGGGTATCTGCAAGGGAACTGCTATAGACGGGATGTCTATTACAGAACAGCCAGTCGATCGTGTAAATTCAAAACGATTACGGTAAGGAGAGCACTTATGACACAAGACTGCATTCGGGTAGGGCAACAAGCTCCTGATTTTTCGGCAACCGCAGTAGTTGACCAAGAATTCAAAACCATCAGGCTATCTGACTATCGTGGCAAATATGTGGTCTTGTTCTTCTATCCTCTAGATTTCACCTTCGTTTGTCCCACCGAAATTACCGCATTTAGCGATCGCTACGACGAATTCAAACAACTCAACACCGAAGTTCTCGGTGCCTCCGTTGACAGCGAATTCTCCCACCTAGCCTGGATTCAAAAAGATCGCAAATCTGGTGGTGTCGGCGATCTAAACTTTCCTCTGGTTTCCGATATCAAAAAAGAAATTAGCTCTAGTTACAATGTCCTCGATCCGGAAGCTGGCATTGCCCTGCGCGGCTTGTTCATCATCGACAAAGAGAGCATCATCCAACACGCCACTGTTAATAACCTCGCCTTCGGTCGAAACGTAGACGAAGTACTGCGGACCCTACAAGCCATCCAATACGTACAAGCCAATCCTGATGAAGTTTGCCCGGCTGGCTGGAAACCTGGCGAGAAAACCATGAAACCCGATCCCGTGGAATCCAAGGAATACTTTGCTGCCCTGGGCTAGTATCTGGAAACGCTGCTAAATCCGCCAAAACACCAGTAGGGTGGGCAATGCCCACCCGAGTAGCTATCTAGGAGGGTTGACAAAAAACATAAAATATGGTATGTATTTCCTTTAACGCGTTGGTAAGCTACTGATAACTTGTTTTTGATATTCGTTTTCTGTCATTAAATTGCGAGTACTTTCCACGCGATCGAGGAAAACCTTTCCTTCCAGGTGATCGTACTCATGTTGGAAAATACGTGCCACAAAATCGGTAAACACCCGACGTTTGGTTTTGCCGTTGCGGGTGATATATTCCACTTCCACCTCCCGATACCGAGATACCAAACCGCGAATGCCGGGAACGCTCAAACAGCCTTCCCAATCTTTCACCGTTTCATTGGAATGAGAGATAATACGCGGGTTGATGGTGGGAGTGGGAGGCATGTAGGGAGCGTTGGGATAGCGCAAGGTAGGTCGCGATGCTACCAACAACAAACGCTTGGAAACGCCTACTTGCGGTGCTGCAATCCCAACACCATTATGGGTTTCGGCGGCAGCCAGTAGATAATCGATTAGAGTTTGCAGTTGGGGATCGGCAAGATTTTTAATGGGTTCGGCGATTTGGCGTAGGATGGGGTTTCCTAGCTCAATAATTTGCGGTTGGTTGGTCATGGATTTGCCTCCTAAAACGGTTAAGTTACGAATCCAGCACCTAGCTGAAAACGATCCCTTATATCTAAGCTAGCAAATCCTTTCCTTTGACGTTTGTATGCGCTATATCATTAAAAAAAATTTATTTTCCCCATCCTCTCTGTTTCCCACATAGTTACTCTTGCTGCGGCAAGGGTGCAGGCTGCAAAGTAATTTTCCTGGTTTCGCCGTCGCGCAATACTTGCATGGTTAAATCGGCACCAATTTCTTTCTTTTGAACGATTTGCTGTACCATTTCGGCATCTTCGATGGTTTGACCTTCCATTTGCCGTATGATATCTCCAGGTCGCAATCCAGCTTGGGCAGCTGGTGAGTTGGGAACGATTTGCAAAATCAGAACGCCTTGTTCCGCAGTAACTTCAATAGGGCTGCTGGGATCGCTGTTAATTCGCTGGCGTATTTCGTCGTCAATCGTGACCATGCGAATGCCGATAAAGGGATGTTCTACTTTACCGGTGGCGATGAGTTCGTCGGCAATCCGTTTGACCGTATTGATGGGAATGGCAAATCCCAAACCTTGAGCGCCCCGAATAATGGCGGTATTCATACCGATAACTTCCCCAGAAGCATCGATAAGGGGTCCACCAGAATTGCCGGGATTAATGGCAGCATCGGTTTGAATAAAGCCAACCCGTTTTTCGGGAACGCCTACTTCGCTGCTAGAACGACCTGTAGCGCTAATAATACCAGCAGTTACTGTATTTTCCAATCCTAAAGGATTGCCGATCGCGATCGCCCATTGACCGGGTTGTATTTTCTCGGAATTGCCCAATGTAACCGATGGCAAGTTTTCCCCATCAACTTTCACTACTGCTACGTCGGTTACCGAATCGGTACCAACCACCTGACCGTCAAAAGTACGACCGTCTTTGAGGCTAATGCTCACATCGGTTGCATTTTTTACCACATGAGCGTTGGTAAGTAAGTAACCATCGCGATTGATGAGAAATCCAGAGCCAGTTCCTTCTTCTTCGCGTTCGGGGGTGGGCAAGTTGTCGCCAAAAAAGCGTCGAAAGAAGGGCTCTTGGAAAAACTCTGGCAACTCCGGCTTGACCGTACGGGTGGCATCGATGCGAACCACTGCTTTGCCAACGCTGTCTACCGCATTAACGATAAAATTGCTATCGCCAGTACTTGGTATGGGAACGTTTCTCGCAGTTGAGTTTTGTTGTGTATTGGGAGAAGTTTCGGCTTGCTGTTGTTGCTTTGAGGAATCCTCCTGAGACTGCGAGTCGCCTGGCGGGGAAATGGAGCTTTGGGTACAGGAAACCGAACCCATCCCTGCCAGGACCAATATCAACGCATTCCGCCAACGCCGCCACCGCTTCGTTTTCATGGGGGAATGGGACAGAGGGTTGCTTGGTTTTCTAGGAAAATAAGAACTCATAATTGCGTTCGAGATGCGTGAATATGCGATCGCTATACTTGCCCACCATAGCTATTATAGTCTCAATGATAGCAATGGGCGATTTCCGATCGTAACAATCGAGACCAATTCGCGATCGCAGGTGACTATCTTCATAGTAGTCATTGTCTACCAAAATTGATTAGACTGGGAGTCCTAGCTTTGTGTTCCAGTCGTTGGGAGGGGGAAAACTCGTGGAAATTTCCTTGGGAACCCTGTGGGAAAAGGTTTTGGAACGCCTGCAAAAACAACTCAGTCGCCCCACCTTTGAAACTTGGATTCAGACCACTACCGCCGAACAATTTGAGGGCAATTGCCTGGTGGTTCGCGCCCCCAATCCATTTGCCCAAACCTGGCTGCAAAAACACTACCTGCACACTATCCAATATGCCGTTCAAGAAGTCTTGGGCTATTCTGTAGAGATTTATTTCACCACCGGCGAGGGAGAAGCCATCACCCCCCAAACGCAACAGCAAGTCACCGCCACTTCCCACGATCCCAACGTTTCGGAAATTGCACCACCAACGTCTCCCTTCGACAAAGTTCGGGGCAAGCCCCTCGACAAACCGCAAGGCAGACATCAACCCACCGAACTCAACCCCAAATATGTATTTTCCCGCTTTGTCGTCGGTGCCAACAATCGCATGGCCCATGCAGCGGCACTGGCGGTGGCAGAGTCTCCCGGGCGCGAATTTAATCCTTTGTTTCTCTGCGGTGGGGTGGGATTGGGCAAAACCCATTTAATGCAAGCCATCGGGCACTATCGTCTGGAAATCGATCCCGAGGATAGAATTTTTTACGTTTCTACCGAACAATTTACCAACGATTTAATCGCCTCGATTCGCCAAGACAGCATGCAAACTTTCCGAGAACACTATCGGGCAGCGGATGTTTTGTTGGTAGACGATATTCAATTTATCGAAGGCAAAGAATACACCCAGGAGGAATTTTTTCATACGTTTAATACCCTCCACGAAGCCGGAAAACAAGTGGTTTTGGCTTCCGACCGTCCCCCCAGTCAAATTTCGCGATTGCAAGAGCGCCTTTGTTCGCGATTTTCCATGGGATTGATTGCCGATATTCAGTCGCCGGATTTGGAAACCCGGATTGCCATTTTGCAGAAAAAATCCGAGTACGAAAACGTGCATTTGCCTCGGGAAGTTTTGGAATATATTGCTTCTCGCTATACGTCCAACATTCGGGAATTGGAAGGCGCATTGACCAGGGCCGTGGCTTATATTTCTATTTCTGGTTTGCCTATGACGATAGAAAATTTAATTCCGGTTTTGGAGCCAGCTACGGAAAATATTGATATTTCTCCCGACAAAATTATGCAATTGGTTGCCGATTATTTTGGTATTTCAGTAGACGATTTAAAAGGAAATTCCCGCCGGCGAGAAATCAGCCAAGCCCGACAAGTGGGGATGTATTTGATGCGCCAACATACCGAGTTAAGCTTGCCGAAAATTGGCGATGCCTTTGGCGGGAAGGACCATACGACAGTAATTTATAGTTGCGATAAAGTAGCCCAGGCGATTAAGAAAGATATCAATCTCAATCAGACTGTTATGCAGTTAAGCGATCGCATTAAGGGGCATCCTGGTAGTTAGAGTATGGGGGCATGGAAATATTGTAG
>CAYZHY010000118.1:0-10736 GCA_964477525.1 uncultured Geitlerinema sp.
CCCGTACGATATAAATACCAAGCACTCCACACCAACGTCGTATACCGTACCCAATTTTCCAACAACCGTACGTACGCCGGCAACTGCGGCATGGCAAAAAACTTATCCAAAACAAAATTAATCGACGCCGCCTGGGAAATTCCATCCCGCATGGTATTGCGATCGTGCTGGCGGTAACAAACCGTATGCTGGCGCAACCAAGCAGAACCACATCCTTGCAAGCTCAACCGCAACACCAAATCCACATCTTCCGCGTGGCGCAATCGAGTATCAAATCCTCCCACCTGCTGCAACCAATCCCGGCGAAACATCAGCGTTCCCATAGTTCCCATCGGCTTCCATCGCAACCAAGCCTCTAAATTTAACTGAGAAATATAATGCCAAGGTTCGATACATTTCAGCAAATTTCCCTGTTGGTTCACCCGCCACCAACCACTTTGTACGATTCCTACTTGGGGATTTTCTTGAAATACCGCGACTTGATTTTCTAATTTATTAGGCAAAAAATAATCGTCCGCATCGAGAAAGACGACCAACTCTCCTTTCGCCAAAGAAATACCACGATTGCGGGTGCTAGAAACGCCTTGATTTTGCTGGTCTACATAGCGCAACAAACCCAAATATGGAAAAATCGCTTGTTTGGGGTTGTCTTTAGAACCATCATTAATAATAATTATCTCATAATGGGGGTAAGCTTGATAAAAAATGCTTTCTATACATTCACACAAATAGCTCGCACTGTTGTATGCAGGAATCACAATACTAACCAAAGGATGGTCTTTTCTGGAAAACGTATCTTGTTGGATAACCCACTGCATTAAATTTTGCCAGTAGGATGAGGACCAAAACCTTTGTAATTTTTCCGGTAAATTTAAAGTCCTGCGATAGCGATGCCGAGTGCCTGTAGAAAGCTCAATAAAATTTTCTACCCATCTGACAACCGTCGCTTTGTGCCGTTCGGGAGAAATGTGCCAAGACTCCTGCAAGTAAGAAATGGCTTCCTGCCAAAAATCCGTATGGTAGAGATACCAAGCAATCCATACCCAAGTAGTAAAACGAACCTCTGACTCCATAGCGCGAACCGAGTCAGGAAGGTTGGTTTGTGAGAAAAAGCGATTGATAACCCAAGCCAAACAGCGAGCTTGCTTTATACCCTGACCCATGGCACTAGCAGAATGCAAGCGGTAGCATATGGTAATTTCCGGCAACCAAGCGATCGCGCATCCCGCCAACAACAACCGCAACACCAAATCCACATCTTCCGCATGGGTCAACCCCGGTGTAAACCCACCAATTCGCCGCAACCAATCGCGACGAAACATCATCGTTCCCATTGTACCTACGGGTTTCCACCGCAACCAACTTGCCAAATCCAGTTGGGGAATTTGCTGCCAGCGGCAGACATCCTCTAAAAAATCGCCGTCTTGGTTGACCTGCCGCCAGCCACTGTGAACGATGCCGAGGTGGGGATATTGTTGGAAAACAGCGACTTGATTGGCAAGTTTATTGGGAAGAAAATAATCATCAGCATCCAAAAAAACCACAAACTCCCCTGTTGCCGCTACTAAACCGCGATTGCGTGCCGAACAAACCCCTTGATTGGCTTGGCTAATGAAATGTAGGCGATCGCGATAAGGTGCCAAAATTTCCGCAGTACGATCCGCCGACCCATCATCCACCACAATCAACTCGTAGTCGGTGAAACTCTGTTGGAAAACACTTGCCACCGCCTGAAGAATATAGGCACCACAGTTATACGTAGGAATAACAACGCTAACCTTGGGGACCGCCCTAACCATCATTTCGGTTATCTACCATCATCTATCACCAACATTGTCAAATGGCGTTCGCCACCGAAAAAGCTAGGAAAAAACCTGAAATATTCACCCCCATATTACTTATTGTTCTAGGGAACTCTGGGATTGCTGCTGTTTCTTGGCTTGAACCGCCACCAACAAAGACTCAATTTCGGCAGCCAGTTGGAGAAACTTCACCTGTTGTTCGGTGGTCAAAACAGACGAATTCATAGAACCCGTCCGATCCGTAGAGCGAGAATTGGTGCTTTGTGCGGGTTGGTTGCCTGTCGTTGCCGGGGTAGAAGCAACAGAGGGACGTGTGGGAGAAGAAATTGCAGACATAGGTCAATAGGAATATGTACTTTACTCTTGCCAAGCACATATTCTACTGCGAAATTACAAAGAAACTTCACAAAATATTGCGGTTTTCCGAACCAATTTTCGCCAACCAATCAGGTATAACCGGAAATTACCCAACCAGGCCAAGATTCAAACTGTCATAACAATTATTGAGATAGGAAGGTACTAACCAAAAACTCGCGATACACTAAAATTGGCAGAATGTGCTGTAACACTCGAAATCAAAACGCCCGTGACACTTAGTTTGTCGGTCAGAGATCTCCAAAATCCACAAACCACCTCTAGAGAAACCGACTGGCGAGGGTTAATCCACGCCTATCGACCCTATTTACCGGTCAGCGATGCCACGCCAGTGGTGACCCTATTAGAAGGCAACACTCCCTTAATTCCCGTCCCCTCCATTGCCGCCGAAATCGGCAAACAAGTGGAGGTATTTGTCAAATACGACGGTCTCAATCCTACAGGGAGCTTCAAAGACCGTGGTATGACCATGGCAGTCTCCAAAGCCAAGGAAGCCGGGGCACAAGCGGTCATCTGTGCCAGTACCGGTAATACCTCGGCAGCAGCAGCAGCCTACGCCTCCCGGGCAGGATTGCAAGCCTTCGTTTTGGTTCCCGATGGGTATATAGCCCTCGGGAAACTCGCCCAAGCCTTGCTCTACGGTGCCCAAGTCATGGCGATTCAAGGCAATTTCGATGCCTGTTTTCAAATCGTGCGTCAAATGGCCGATCGCTATCCCGTGACCTTGGTCAACTCCGTCAATCCCTATCGTTTGGAAGGGCAGAAAACCTCGGCCTTTGAAATTGTCGATCGCTTGGGAGATGCCCCCGATTGGCTGTGCATCCCTGTAGGCAATGCTGGCAATATCAGTGCCTATTGGATGGGATTTTGCCAGTACCATCAAAACGGCCTTTGCCAACGCCTGCCCAAAATGATGGGATTTCAGGCAAAAGGGTCTGCCCCCATGGTATTGGGAGAAACCGTCAGCAATCCCCAAACCATTGCTACCGCCATTCGCATCGGCAATCCCGCCAACCGCAAGTCGGCGATAGCAACCATGGAAGCCAGTCAGGGTGAATTCAATGCCGTCACCGATGAAGAAATTTTGGCAGCCTATCGCATGCTGGCTCGTGAAGAAGGGATTTTCTGCGAACCAGCCAGTGCCGCTGCCATTGCTGGGTTGATGCAGCAAAAAGACCGCATCCCTACCGGTGCGAAAGTGGTGTGCGTTTTAACCGGCAATGGTCTGAAAGACCCGGATACCGCGATCGAACACAATCAAACCAAGTTCCACAAAGGGGTGGATCCTACTGTAGAGGCGGTAGCTCAACAGATGGGTCTTTAACGTTTTGGTTTGGCCCCTCCCTTTGCTCGTTTGTGGTGTCGGCATGGGTCGGCACAATTGCACTCCCATTGGCAAAATCTCCTGCTGAGGTTTGGGGATTTTGTCTTTGGGATGCTTCCGATGAATCTGAGTTTTGTTGGTCGTGGCGGCGACCTTGTACCTTGCCCAGACGTTCCACAGCATCTCCCAAAGCTGTGGTTAAATTCTTGCGCGTTTGGGCATGGTTTTGTTTTTCTGTTGCTAAATCTTCCCGTAACTGGTTGGTTTGCTCTTGCAAACGATGGATTTGTTGGTACGCCTGTTGGAGGTGATTTTTTAGCTCCGATGCCGGTAGATGGTCGATGTCTGCCGGCACTTGAGGTACTGAAGCTTCGCTCGTAGTAGAAGATGGTTCTTTAGCATCGCTGCGATCGCTTTTGGAGGTATCTTTTTGGGAATGCTGTACTTGATTGCGATAGCGTTGTGCCTCTTTATTATATAGCTGACACCAGCGATCGGCACTTTGCAAAGCCTCATCCCGTTCCTGTTGCAGCTTGGCGACTTGTTGTTTGAGATTTTCAATTTCTGCCAACCAAGTACGAATTTCTTCAGTCATAATTCCTCTTGTACTGTACTGCTATATTGCGATATGTCGTAAAAATAAAAGCTTGAATGAAGAGAATGGGAAATATGAGGTAGATGGAGAACAGGGGAAAGACAATAGTTTCATTTTATCTTTAAAGCTGCCAAGCTCCCACGCTTGGTTGCTCGCTTCCACCCACTTTTCCCACGATATCCCTATTGTGCAATAACTGAAATATGACTCTTGCCAGTGGTATTACCCGCTTTTTTCGTTTTTTTCGCCACATTCACTGGCAAACCTTGCAGCAGGTTCTCGAACGAGCTGCCAAACAACGACTGCCGGGTTTGTCAGCGGAAATGGCGTACAATGCTATGCTGGCTCTTTTTCCGGCAATTTTGGCACTGCTCAACGCGATTGGCTTGGTGCAAGCTTCTCGCAGTACTCTGGAAAAACTTGCCTACCGCCTGAGCGAGGTGGCTCCCGAACAGGTGCTGATTTTAATTGAAAATTTTATCGAACAAATTACCGTCGATCGCTCTAGTGGTATGTTTTCCCTTAGTTTTTTTGTAGCCCTGTGGATTTCTTCGGGAGCGATTAGTGCGGCTATGGCAGCTTTAGACCAAATCCACCAACTTCCCCGTTCTCAAAGGCGACCTTTCTGGAAGGCTAAGTTAATTTCTTTACTGCTGACCATTGGTACGATTGTCCTGTTGGTGGTGGCGTGCTTTTTATTTTTTATTAGCGACCTGTTGGTGGGGATACTGGCCAAACAATCGAATGTGTTGGGGTCGTTGTTGCTGTCGGCTTGGCGTTTGTTAAGCTGGCCCTTATCTTTGGGAATGGTAGCAGCAGCTTTTGCGTTTATTTACCGTTACGGACCCAGTCGCTGGCACCCCGGTACGCCGCTGATTCCCGGTGCTGCGATCGCAGCAATTTTGTGGGCGTTTGCTTCTGGTATCTTTCGGTTTTACGTAGGAAATTTTGCCAATTACAATCGTATTTATGGAGCTGTGGGGGCGATCGCAATTTTGCTACTGTGGTTGTACCTAACTTCGCTAAGCATGCTCTTCGGAGCGCAGCTCAATGTTACGGTAGGTCACAACATGCACCGTCATAACGACCTCCGTTCCACCTCCCGGCAAAACCCGACGCCGAAAGAACAATCAAAAGACCAAGCGAGCGCTACGGAAAAATCGGAGAAATCCCTTGACAAATGAATCAAAATAAAGTATAGTTCCATGCTCAAGCCAGGATAGGGGATGGGCCATGGCATGCAGGATCTCAGAATCGGGCTTCGCCACCTCCTGTGTCAGATGGGGCAGCACACAGCCCACCTTGCCCGATGGAGACTGAAATTGTCCAACGTTAGGTCACCAAAAAGTCCCACATCTGGTTTGTCCGTATCCAAAAATGCCGAACGTCATTTGCAATTGCCTAGGTATCTCAACTGTCCTCACTGACTGCCAAAAGCTACCGTGTCTATTCCTCAAAAACCCTCGAAACCAAATCCCAAAATGCCCAGTGCTACTGAGAGAATCACGCCGGTCATCGCCCTCAAAGAACTAGTTGCTCGCCTGCAACGGGAACAGCATAAGGTACACGACTTGCTCAGTTCGCTAGGGTTTGCCCTACGCAGCTTTAACAATCTCAACCAATTTTTGGAACTAATTCCTTTGGTTGCCAGTCGCGTTACCGATGCTGATGGCGGTGCCCTCATTCTGTACAAACCAGACGGTCAGGTGAAGCTACACCAACTCCACTGTCACCGAAACTACGACTGTCAGGACGTACGTTCGGCTCTAGAAAAGGTGGTCCATCAGATATCGGTGGGCGACGCAACGACGCAACTGTCTGCCCTGTCGGAAAGTTTGGATAGCCAGGTACAGTCGGATCTGGGGGATGACGTGCAGTTATTTGGCACGCCCATTCTGGTCAAACGGGTGGAACGGGGGCGATTGTATGTATTTAGCCGCCAAGAAGATTATACCTGGACGGAAACCCGGCAAAAATTAATTCGCCTGGTGGCTGACCAAACCGCTGTCGCCATCGACAACGACGAACTGGCGGTGAAACTGCGTAAAAAAGAACGTTTGGACCGAGAATTGGAAATTGGCGGGGAAATCCAACAGCAATTGTTACCGCGCCAGTTTCCTACCATTGCTGGGGTCAAATTAGCCGCTCGTTGCAAAACGGCCGACCAAGTGGGGGGAGACTATTACGATTTTATTCCCGTAGCGCCAGACCCGAAAGATAGCAACTATCCAAGAGGACATCCAGAAGGCAAATGGGCGATCGCCATTGGCGATGTTATGGGCAAGGGGGTTCCCGCTGGTTTGATTATGACCATGACCCGGGGCATGTTGCGTGGCGAAGTCTTTAACGGCTATTCCCCCAGCAAAATTTTGCAGCACCTCAACTGGGCGATGTTTGCCGATTTGGAAAATTCCCATCGCTTCGTCACCCTATTTTATGCAGAATACGACCCCAAAAGCCGCGTCCTTGCTTATAGCAATGCTGCTCACAATCCCCCCTTGCTGTGGCAAGCACAGCAAAGAACCGTACAGCGTTTGGATACGTCGGGTATGCTGATTGGCTTGGCTCCAGATAGCCAATATGGGGTAGACCAAATGCAACTGCAATCGGGGGATATGGTGCTGTACTATACAGACGGATTTACCGATGCCGCCAACGCCCAAGGCGATCGCTTCGATGAAGAAAATTTACAAGAAGCCTTTGAAACGGCCTGCCAGCGCGGCTACGAAGCACAAGCCACCATCGACCATATTTTCGACTGTGTAGAAGATTTTGTGGCTGGGGGTGGATCCAGCCAAGACGATATGACTTTGGTGGTCATGCAGCTAGATTGATGGGGCTACTTCAACGCTTCTATTTCTGGTTGGGTGGGATCGATGGTAATTTCTTGAACCTCTCCGGAATTGCCCAAGGGTTTGGGAGTTCCCGATTCTCCTTGAGAAACCAAAAGACCACCAGCATTGCCGGCAACAATAGTTATTTCTTGTTCGGTAGTCCAAGTTTTGCGATCGCCGGGATTCAAAGTACCTTCAAACAAAACCTGGCCATTCGCTTCTACTTGCAACCAGCATCGCTCGGTAGCTTCTACAATAACAGGCAGTTTGGCTGGTGGGGTTGTCGCTGTTGTAGCTTCGGTTTCTGGTTTTTTGCTAGTTTCCGCAGAATTTTCCTGGGATTCCACAGTACTTGTGTTGCCAGCAACGCCACCTTGTTGGGAGTTCGCCGCCTCTGGGGAAGGCGGGGATGTCTTTTGTTCGGAAGTCGTTTCGGCTTGAAACGCCGATAAAGAAGGTCGCCAAATATAAACCACCAATCCCGCGATCGCTACCAAACCAAACAGCCAATAGGCAATTTTTGGGCGAAAACCACGAGTGGGAGAGCTTTCGGGCAACGTTTGAGCGGAACTGCCGCTACTTTCTTTTGCCATCGCCGCCTTTTCCACTTCTGGAGAACCATCCGCTTGTGAGGTTTCGGCAGTGTCCACCTTCGAGGAAGTTTTCTCAGATGGCGGCGGAGAATCACCAGAAAAACCCAATAGCGATGAAATTTGTTGCGGCAGGCGTTGGACGGCTGTCCAAAAACCACCGCTGGTCTGGGAAGTTTCCGTTACTGTTTGAAAAGAAGTTTCGCTGGCCGAGTGCAAGCGATTGACCGGCAGTTGTTGTGCCAATTCCTCTCCATTCAACCCCAAGGCATCTCCATAGCGACGGAGAAATCCCTGGATATAAATGGGTTCTGGTAGCGACGTGGTATCTGCTTTTTCAATCGCTTCCAGAATGCTGTGTCGAATGTAGGTTTTGACAGCAAGCTTTTCCAAAGTTAAAGACTGTTGCTGCCGGCATTGCTGCAATTGCCGTCCAATTTCTTGAAGCCGTTCCAGTTGTTCGGGCTGCCATGCATTCACGATTTTTACCGTTTGAGGAACTTTTTACCGTTTGAGGAGCTAATGTCTTACAACGGAGTGGACAAGCAGACAGCAGCATTTTAGCAAATTTCTAAGCCTCGCTGCTGCCACCATCAACGACGGGAACCCACCTGCCAAACAGGTAGCGTCGCAGTGGGAAAATTACTCATCAATGGCTGCTATACATTCCATTTCTACCAAACTATTTTTGGGGAGAGCCGCTACTTGTATGCAAGCACGTGCGGGGGCATTTTCATCAAGATATTGGCCGTATACCTGGTTAACGGTAGCAAAGTCGTTGATATCGGCAAGATAAATATTGATTTTAACCACCTGCTGCCAGGTAACGCCGGCAGCTTCTAAAATCGCTTGGATATTGGCCATCACTTGTTCGGTTTGCTTGGCCACATCTTGGGGATGGACAATTTCGTTAGTCTGCGGATCGAGGGGAATTTGTCCGGAAACAAAGAGCATGCGACCCCCAGCAATAGTAGCCTGATTGTAAGGACCGACGGGACTGGGAGCGCGATCGGTGTGGATAATTTGAGGTGACATAATGGAAGTAGGCTGTCGAAAATCCTGGTAAAAATATAGAATTCTGGAGATAATTTACAATAAAGTAGCGGAAACTTGAAAGCCCTACCTCTTTCCCAGCACCGGATGAAAAGCGAGCCGTGCAGAACCAGGTGGCCGAGAGTCTTTATTGCTGGGGATGACCTTGTTCGTAGCTACTTCATTTAGCCACACGCGATGAAGCGACACTCTCACGAATAGAATTCGTGAGAGTGTCAATACGATACAAATATAAACTGGGAGCAAACTCGCCATCAAAATTAGAAATTGTTTTTATTCTTATCCACCAACAAAATCCGTGGAAAAAACCAGTATATTCTTTTTTCCTTGCCCCTGTTGCCCTCTTTCCCGGCACCAGAAATTTCCCTTCCCCCTAGCTGGAAACGCTCCTTTCCGGTAATATGGGCAGAGTAGGGGCGTTTCGCGAAACGCTCGTACAGTTGGTGGGACGTTCGATCGAGTTAGATTCGTGCTAGACCTCAAACAAATTCGAGAAAATCCAGAAACAATTAGCGATCGCCTCCGCAAACGTGGCGAATACGACATTGCGCCTATTTTAGAATTAGATCGAGAACTGCGACAGTTACAAACACAGCGATCGCAATTACAAGCGCGCAGCAACGAGATTGGCAAGCAAATCGGACAAAAAATGCGCGGCGGCGGCAACGCAGACGACCCGGAACTAGCCGAACTAAAAGCGGAAGGCAACGAAACCAAACGCCGCCTGGGAGAGTTAGAACCCCGAGAACGGGAACTCAAAACCCAAATCGAACAGCAGCTACTGCGCCTTCCCAACCTTCCCAGCGAAACCACTCCCGTCGGCAAAGACGAAACCGGCAACGTGGAAATCCGCCGTTGGGGAGACGAATACCTTCCCCAAAAATCCAGTATCCCCCACTGGGAACTAGGAGAAAAACTCGGTATTTTGGACATCGAACGCGCCGTCAAAGTATCCCGCAGTCGGTTTGTGGCTTTGGTTGGTGCTGGCGCTGCTTTGGAAAGAGCCTTAATTTCTTTCATGCTTGACCGCCAGATTCAAGCGGGATATTTAGAAGTGATGCCCCCCATTTTAATCAACAGCGATTCCATGGTGGGGACCAGCCAGCTACCCAAATTTGCCGAAGAAAGCTTCCATATAGAAAGCGACGACCTGTGGATGGCTCCCACGGCAGAAGTTCCGGTAACCAACCTCTACCGCGACGAAATTTTAAACGCCGACGAACTTCCCATCTATCACTGTTCCTATACGCCTTGTTTTCGGCGGGAAGCTGGAAGCTACGGTCAAGATACGCGCGGTTTGATTCGGGTACACCAATTTAACAAGGTCGAGTTGGTGAAAATTGTTTCCCCAGAAAAATCCGCCGCAGAACACGAATCTCTGGTTCAAGATGCCGAAGCCATTTTACAAGAACTGCAGCTTCCCTATCGGGTGATGGAGTTGTGTACCGGCGATTTGGGCTTTGGCGCTGCCAAGTGCTACGATTTGGAAGTTTGGATGCCTTCTTCCGAGCAATATCGGGAAATTTCTAGTTGTTCGAATTTTAGCGATTTTCAAGCGCGACGCGCCAACATTCGCATGAAGGAACCAGGCAAAAAAGGTACTCGATTTGCTCACACTCTCAACGGATCGGGATTGGCGATTGGTCGCACTATGGCAGCGATTTTGGAAAATTACCAGCAAGAAGATGGAAAAAACGTACGTATCCCCGATGCGTTGCAGCCTTACCTGCATCGAGAATTTCTGCTGTAGTTGGTTTCAGCAATAGCTAGAAATAAACCGGCTGTCAATCTGACGACAGTACCAATCTAGGTTGACAGCTGGTGCAAAATGCGTTCCGGCATCACCGGTATCGTCAGGACCGCCGTTGTCAGGAGGTTTGTAACTACCGTGGGTGGGAGTGCTTGCTAAAACCACGGTTAGTAGGCTAGAAAAAAACATATAAATTACTTTCTTCATGGTTCTATGGCTAGCTAGAATTCCTCTCTTTTATGTATTTTCCTATACATAGGGGGAAATTGCATCAGCAAAAAGTGTATTTAGAAACGAGCGAAACCACCAACTTAGCAAATTTTTAGCCAATCTGGTGGATAATTATTAAATTTTATAAAAATATTGTCTGATTTCTTTGTTTTTTTTTATCTTTAGAAACATTTCGCGATCGC
>CAYZHY010000119.1:0-10626 GCA_964477525.1 uncultured Geitlerinema sp.
TATAGCAAAAGTATTGCCCAAAAAGCTATACAAGTGGAACAATGTAGAGATTTTCGGGAATTTATTCTCAGCGATTTTGGTAGCACCCATATCAATGAATTGGAGGCGCGAGATTTATCCCACTGGATTTGCGATGAAAATGGCGAAATTATCGTTGATTTTGTGGGAAAAGTTGAAAACCTACAACAAGATTTGGAATATGTTTTTAACCAACTGGGTGCCTCTTGCCCAAAAGTAAAAGTAAGTAACGCCAGCCAGCGAGATACTTATCAAAAATATTACGATCGCGAAACCAAAGAAGCTATAGCCAATCGCTTTCAGTGGACCATTGAAACCTTCGATTACGAGTTTTAAAAAAAGCTACTCTTTCCCTATTCAGCCACTGGCAAAGAACAAAGCTGCCTGCCTGTCAGCCAATACGCCGTAATTTGCCCTTTGCCTTTCACGGTCACCAAACCTCGTTCGGCGAAAACGTACTTATTTCGCAAACGCCGATAGGTACTTTCCGAAACTTGAATATGACCAACTTCCCCGCAAGATTCCATGCGAGATGCCAAATTTACCGCATCTCCCCACAAATCGTAGATAAATTTCTTTTTGCCAATTACACCAGCCACCACCGGACCGGTATTGATGCCAACGCGAATGCGAATGGATTGGTTGTACCTAGCATTAAAGTCTTCCAAAACTTGTAAAATATCTAACGCCATTTCGGCTACGGCTTCTGCATGGTCTTCTCGCGGCGTTGGCAAACCACCAGCTACCATATAAGCATCGCCGATGGTCTTGATTTTTTCTAAATCGTGTTTGTCGGTTAGCGTGTCAAATTCGGAAAACAAGTCGTTGAGGATATCGACCAACCTTTCTGCCGGTAGCTGTTCGGCAAGTTGGGTAAAATTTACCAAATCGGCAAATAAAATCGTGACTTCGGCAAATCCTTGGGCAATTTTTTGATTTCCCTGTTTCAGACGATCGGCGATCGCGCCTGGTAAAATATTTAATAGCAATTGTTCCGATCGCTGCTGTTCGGATGCTAGCCGATCGTTGCTTTCCTGCAATTGCGCCGTACGTTCTTTGACCCGTTTTTCTAACTCCCGGGAAACGTAGCGCAGCCGGCGAATCACCACCACAATACCAGTCAATCCCAAAACCGATAGACCACCCAACATTGCCGACAGACTGCGCAATTCGACGTTGGTTTGTGCCACATATTTATCCAACGGTTGCGTTACCTCAAAAATTCCCCGTACATCTCCCACTTGCCAATCATCTTTTGGTGTTTGCGGATGGGAGTTGTGGCACTCTACACAACTGGGTTTCATAATGTCGGCTTCTGCATACCGCAGAGATTCGCGACCTCGAAACGTTTCAAAACGGTAAAAACTTTCTTCCGGATGCTGCTTTAAATATTCTAGCGCTTCCCGTTCGTACTCATTGCGCGGTCCTCCTTCTTGCTGCCGCCAAGGAAATGGATAATCGCTATACAAACGCACAACCGTACCTTGGTCTGCGGATGTTAGGTTTTTGCTAAGTTCCATTAAAAAAGTGGCTGGTAGCGGAATAGCCCCCGCATGTTTGGTATAATTGTGGGCAATGGTTACGTCTAGATTGCCATCGCCTTCCAATCTGTCAACGACTTCGGAACTGTAGAGGGTACGCGCCTCGCGAATGGCTTCCGAATACCAAGCTGCGGTTTCCAAGGCTTGCGAGTGAATGAGATTGTCGGAAAGGCGATACATACTGCTGATGGCGATACCAATGCCCATGCAAAACAAAACCACCAGGATGAGGGTGGTTTGTTTGTACAAAAACTGAGAAATCGCACGAACTACGGCATCGAAAAGTTCGCGCATAAAGTCTCTCCCGCATATGCATAGTACGAATTATATGCGTAGTCGTACGGTGGTTTTTTCTGGGATTGGGAATTTTGCAACAAAAGTTAATATTTTAGGCGTTGTGAAAAACTTCTATTGTTGGAAGCGTTGCTGCAAAAGAAAGCGGAAGTTGGCGAAAAATCCTGGAAATGCGATCGCGCTGATGTTGATGGCCAAGCAAAGGCTTGCTATAGAGAATAAAATATAGGTTGGTGCCATGACCACACCAATCGCCAACCAGGTCCAAACGTGGAAAGCCATGGTAACGGCAAACAGCGTGGCGACACCAAATATCATCCGCAGCTGTACGATAGGACGCTGAAAAGCTGCCGATGCCACAGTTGCCAGCGTTGCCAGTAAATTTGCGGGAACGAGAAAAGCACAAATAGCAATGCAGTTGGTACGCGAAAATTCAGAAATAACAGATAAATCTAGCATAATTATAGTTTAGCACAAACGAGGAAAATGGAGTGTATGGCTATTTGTTGGGACAAATTGCAAAATATCCCTATACATAGCCGTGCCATTTCCCTAGGTTTGGTGCTGTAAAGAAATTCCTTGTTCTTTCATATAGCTTAACAACCAATTGGCAGCAGTGGCACGGCGCGTTTGTCGAGGACCAAATTCGCCGATTTTATAGCCTTTGAAGCCTAGCTGTTCTTTCAATAACTGTTTGTTTTCTTTGGGAATGGAACGGGTGAGTTTGACGGTTGGTTTCCGTTCCCCAATAAAATCCGGTGGTTCTGGATAGTCTTCTCGCCATTCAGGATCGACTTGGCTGCTATCCCACTGTTGGGTTTGGCTGTCGTAGCGGTATCCCAAACAATACCACACTAGTTCGTTGACCGTGCGATCGCTAATGGTTTCTTGTAAGATAGCCCAAATGGTATCGGCATTTAAAGGCGGGAGTTGGTTGTTTGCTTCCAAATCAGACATTGTGGGTTGCTATTGGATTTTATGAAATAGCGATTCGATATTATTTAGTGGGTTCAACCAGGACACTTTCTATTATTTTTTTGAAGGTAACCCCTTGTGGTTCCCCTTGTAAAGGGGAACGGTGATGGTTGTTGCTATTAAAGGTTTTAAGAATGGTGGGATTCCATATAGTTTAACAGCCAATTGGCAGCAATGACGCGCCTGGCTTGAAAGCAGCTGAATTCGCCAAGTTTGTAGCCTTTAAATCCCAACTTGCGTTTGATTAACTGGCGGTTTTCTTTGGGAACGGAACGATTTCGTTTTACGCTGGGAGGACGCGTGGCGAGGAAATTGGGAGGTTCGGGATAGTCGCGAACCCAATATTCATCTACTTGGGAAGTATCCCATTTTTGATTTTTCTCGTCGTAGCGATATCCCAAATAATACCAAATGGTTTGATTGACTGTCTCGTCGTCGATTTCGCGGTTGATAATTGCCCAAATGGTATCTGTGTTTAACGGTGGTAGTTGGGTAGTGAGATTGGCAGTCATAGAAATCCCTTTAATTGACTTGGTTGGTAGCAAAATCGGCTTGCAGGAACGTTTCGATACGCTGCCAAACACACTGGTACAAATTCGGATCGTCGCATGAAAACCATTCTATCTCTGGTACGGCTCGAAACCAAGTACGCTGGCGTTTGGCAAATTGGCGCGTATGTTCGATGGTGAGTTCCCGCGCTGCCTGCAAATCGATTTCCCCTGCTAGATATTGTTTCATTTCCCCGTATCCCAGGGTATCTAGCAAAGGCAAATCCCGGCCGTATTTCTGGCATAGATATTCTACCTCCGAAACCAAGCCTTGGGCAATCATGCGATCGCTTCTATGGGCAATCCGCGAGGCTAGGATCGATCCATCGCAGTCAATGCCAATCTGTAAAATCGGATAATCTGGGGGATTTTCTCCTTGTTGCTGGGAAATGGGAATGCCGGTGACGTAAAATACTTCCAACGCGCGCAAGGTCCGAACCGAATCGTTGGCGTGAATTTTGCTTGCTGCTGTGGGGTCAACTTGCTGTAGCATGGCATGGCAGAGGGGTTGTCCCAAAGCCGATAGTTGCGATCGCAAGGTAGGATGGGGTGGTACTCTAGGAATTTTCATTCCCCGAACCACTGCCTTAATATACAAGCCGGTTCCTCCCACCAACAACAGCGGCCAAGGATTTTGCGGAGAACCTTTTTGCGAAAATTCCTCTACCAGATGATTCGCATATTCCTGATAGGCAGCTACCGTCATGGTTTCGGTGGGGTCGCAAATATCGATGCCGTAGTGGGGAACCTGCTGGCGTTGTTGCAGCGTCGGTTTTGCCGTTCCAATGTCAAACTCCCGATAAACCTGGCGCGAATCCGCACTGATAATTGCCGTTTGTAGCTGCGATGCTACATCCAGCGCCAATTTCGATTTTCCCGTTGCCGTTGCACCGCAAATGACAATGAGTTTTACGTTGGTCACCTACCAGACTCCAGTCCCTTAAAAATTGCACTTCTACCTAGGATAGAACTAGCAAGAACCCTTTTGTGTTAAAATTTAGGAAGTTTTTGGGTTGGCGAAGAAATTTCAGGGGAAAATCCCCCCAAACAACGGGAGCAATTCACTATGACCAGCAGTTACAGTGCCGAACAAATTCAAGTTCTGGAAGGACTAGAACCGGTTCGCAAACGACCGGGAATGTACATCGGTTCCACCGGTGCGCGCGGACTCCACCATTTAGTATACGAGGTTGTTGATAACTCTGTCGATGAGGCACTGGCTGGGTATTGTACCCACATTGAAATCGATCTCAACGACGATGGTTCCGTGACGGTAACCGACGATGGTCGGGGAATTCCCACGGAAACCCACTCCCGAACCGGTAAGTCTGCCTTAGAAACGGTAATGACGGTTCTCCACGCCGGTGGTAAATTTGGCGGCGAAGGCTACAAGGTCTCCGGCGGCTTGCATGGCGTTGGCGTTTCTGTGGTTAATGCGCTTTCCGAGTGGGTAATCGTCAAAGTGAAGCGCAACAATCAAGTTTACCGGCAACGCTACGAACGGGGAGTTCCTGTCGGGGAGATGGAAAACCAACCGTCGCCAGATGACCAAACGGGAACTTCGGTGCAGTTCAAACCCGACCCGCAAATCTTTACTTCGGGAACGGATTTTGATTTTACTACCCTCAGCAACCGCATTCGGGAACTTGCCTATTTGAATGCGGGATTGAAAGTTACATTTAGCGATCGCCGCTTTTCCCAGTTAGAAAGCGACGAACCCGTCGTAGAAAGCTACTGCTACACCGGCGGGATTCGCGAATACGTCGCCTATATCAATCGGGAACGCCAGCCAATCCACGAAGAAATTATCCACATTCAAAGCGATCGCGATGGCGTTCAGGTAGAGGCAGCGCTACAATGGTGTTCCGATGCTTACACCGACAATCTATTTGGTTTCGCCAACAACATTCGTACCATTGACGGCGGTACCCACATGGAGGGGTTAAAAGCCGTTCTCACTCGTACCACCAACAACGTTGCCCGCAAGCGCGGTAAACTAAAAGAAGGTAGTCCCAACTTAGGTGGCGAACACGTTCGCGAAGGTCTGGCAGGCATTATTTCGGTGAAAGTACCAGACCCAGAATTTGAAGGTCAGACCAAAACCAAGTTAGGCAATCCTGAAGTACGGGGTATCGTCGAATCCATCATTGGGGAACACCTACAAGAGTATTTAGAATTTCATCCCAAAATTGCCGATGCGATTTTAGATAAAGCGTTACAGGCTTTCAACGCAGCAGAAGCAGCCCGGCGCGCGCGCGATCTCATTCGCCGCAAGTCGGTTTTGGAATCTTCCACGCTACCAGGGAAGCTAGCCGATTGCAGTTCCAAAGACCCCAGCGAATCGGAAATTTACATCGTGGAGGGGGATTCCGCCGGTGGCTGTTTCCATCGCGATACGTTGGTGGCGCTAGCCGACGGTCGCCAGCTAAGTTTTGGCGAACTAGTGGCCGAACAAGCGCAAGGAAAAGAACATTTTTGCTATACGGTACGTGATGGTGGCAGCATCGGTATCGAACGCATTTTGCATCCTCGGGTGACAAAAGTTCGAGCTGAGGTGGTTCGGGTCACCTTGGATACGGGAGAAGAACTGATTTGTACCCCCGACCATCCCTTCATGTTGGGCGATCGCGCTTACAAAGCAGCTTCCGAACTTACGCCCAACGATGTTTTGCTAGGATTGGAAACGCAGCCGTTACCGCAACCGGAAGTCGCCATAGCTGGGGAAAAATACGACCAGGTGGCTTCTCTATCGGCAAATGTGAAATTACCATCTACCGAACGCCGGGTGGTATCGGTGGTTTCGCTGTTGCAACGCTACGACGTATACGACATTGAAGTTCCCCATACCCACAATTTTGCCCTCGCTAGCGGTGTTTTTGTCCACAACAGTGCCAAACAAGGACGCGATCGCCGTTTTCAGGCAATTCTACCCCTGAAAGGTAAAATTCTCAACATCGAAAAAACCGACGATGCCAAAATTTATAAAAACAACGAGGTCCAGTCATTAATTACCGCCCTTGGACTAGGTGTCAAAGGGGAAGAATTTGATTTATCCCAACTGCGCTACCATCGCATCATCATTATGACGGATGCTGACGTGGATGGTGCTCATATACGTACGCTTTTACTTACTTTCCTTTATCGCTACCAACGGGCCCTTATCGACCAAGGATATGTTTACGTTGCTTGCCCTCCTTTGTATAAGGTAGAACGGGGGCGCAACCACCACTATTGCTACAGCGATAACGAATTGGACGAACATCTGGCAAGTCTCCCCAGCAATGCCAACTATTCTATCCAACGGTTTAAGGGATTGGGTGAAATGATGCCAGAACAGCTGTGGCAAACCACTATGAAGCCCGAATCGCGCCTTTTGAAACAGATTGCCATTGAAGATGCTGCCGAAGCCGATCGCATATTTACTATTTTAATGGGCGATCGCGTTGCCCCCCGGCGGGAATTTATCGAAAAATACGGTTCTAACTTGGATTTAACCGATTTGGATATCTAGTTCATTGTAGGGAAGCATGGGAGGAATTTAGAAATCTTCCCCCTCTTCCCCCTTTTTCCAAAATCCTCAGCCGACTCTCATCGTACCCACAGCTACCTCTCAGTTAGAGGAGTAACAATAAGAAGCAACACCAGAAGAATTTCTCTTTTCGTTATCTTCCCCTTGAGGAGATTGCAATTATGCGACAATGGATTGTGACTGGTATATTTTTTCTAACGCTGGCAGCTTCTTTCCCCACCGTTGCCAACGCGCAAACCGAAACTCAAACGCAACCATTTTCCCTGAACCCCCATCAGTTGGTTTCCCTCGCGCGTCAGGGAACTTTCCGCGAACTTGAGATTCCCGGCTATAGCAATTTAATTGCCGGCTATCGTACGGGTAGCATCGAAGCTGAAGACCTCATTCGTGCTGCCATCGACACCAACCGACTTTCAGCAAATACACTCAGCGATCGCTCTTTTATTTCTGCTGTCGATTTTGAACTGCAACAGCTAGCCCAGGACGCCGGTAGCAGGAATTAGCAATTTCTTTTCCATCTCAAAAATAGATAGCGAAAATTTCCGGAAATTCCCATTCAATTTGGAAATTTCCCATAGGAGGGGTATATATAAGCGCGCGCCTTCCCCATCTTGACATTACAGAAATTGTAAAAAATCGCTTTCTGCTTGTCAACCCCCAATCCCCCAAACTTGAGGGAGACTTTTCTCTGGTGCGTGCTGCCACTTGGACAAGCTATAACGGAAATAGGAGACGTTGCGTTCTACGTCAAGACCATGTTGGAATTTATTTCTACCGCTACCAACGAAGAAGCCACCACGCCACAAGGGCAGGTAGGGGAGTCTGCTTTTGCTTCTCACAACGCGATCGCTTCTTTGACCGAACAACAGCTAACGGAATTTTCTGGCCAAACAGCCGATAGCGCGATCGCAGACAATCTCCCTTCCCTTGAGGAAATGGCCATCGATGCCGATGAATGGTTGGTTCCCCATTCTTTCCCATCAGCCGATATCCAATCCATCGAAACCAGCAAAACCGCAGCCAACGTCGATCCGATTACCGGGCAAGCAACAGCACAGCCGGCAGAACCAGGCAATACTTCCACCAATGCCCGTGATTTGGGGAATTTAACGGGAACCCAGGTGCAATCGGAATTTGTTGGCAACAGCGATCGCGATGATTTTTATCGGTTTACCCTAGATACTCCCAAGGATATCACCCTGGAACTCAATGGCATGAGTGCCGATGCCGACTTGGGATTGCTGCGTTCTCCTGATGGAAATAGCCGTTTGCCTTCGGCAGATTTTATTGATACTTCTGTAGAACCGTTTAACAATCCCGAACAAATTACGTATAAAGGATTGCAGCCGGGAACCTATCTGGTACAAGTGCATCAATTCCAGGGAAATACCTCCTACAACCTCACCCTATCTGCCCAACCTACACAAACAGCCTTTAACAGCGGTTACGGATTTGGTTTGGTCGATGCTGCCAACGCTGTCAATCGCGCCACCAACGCCCCAGCGCCCTTTCCCGAAGTTCCCGATTTGGGGGGGAATAACGCGCCACGGGATGTAGTTAGAGCGCCAGAAGTTTGGAATCAGGGCATTACCGGTGCCAATACCGTCGTCGCTGTTGTGGATGGCGGGGTTGACTACGACCATATAGACTTGAACGACAATATTTGGCGCAATACTGACGAAATTCCCAATAATGGCATTGATGACGATGGCAATGGCTTTGTAGACGATACCGTGGGTTGGGATTTTGTAGGTGGCGACGCTTCCCCCGACGATCCGAACGGTCACGGTACTCACGTAGCTGGTGCGATCGCGGCAGAAAATAATAACATCGGCATTACTGGCGTTGCCCCCGATGCCCAGATTATGCCCGTACGCGCGGTGGGCAGTCAAGGGGCAGGAAACATTGCCGATATCGTTCGGGGAATCCGCTACGCCGCCGACAATGGTGCTGATGTCATCAATCTCAGCCTGGGCACTCAAATGCCTTCGCCTCTATCTTCTATGATGTTTCAATCTGCTATAGATTATGCAAGCGATCGCGGTGCGGTCACCGTCATGGCAGCTGGCAACAGCGGTGGCGACCAACCCGATTCCCCTGCTAATTTAGCCGTACAACAAGGCATTGCTGTCGGTGCTACAGATAACAATGGTAACTTAACTGATTTTTCCAATCGCGCTGGTGCCGTATCGTTAGATTATTTAGCAGCGCCTGGGGTGGAAATTTCTTCTACTCTCCCCAACGATAATTTTGGCAGTTTCAGCGGTACTTCCATGGCAGCGCCCCACGTATCCGGCGCAGCGGCTTTAATCCAAAGTGCCAATCCCCACCTAACGCCGACGCAAGTGGAAGATTTGCTAACGGAAACGGCGCGTTCCAATGTTAAAATTGCCTAGGTTCCATTGAAAATTGAGGGGGAATTTGCCTATGTTAGGCGCGATCGCTGGTGATATTATCGGTTCGGTTTACGAGCGTAAAAATATCAAAACCAAGGATTTTCCCTTGTTTTCCCCGTCTTCCCGCTTTACCGACGATACGGTTCTCACGATCGCGATCGCCGATGCCATTTTAAACGGTGATTCCTACGTTGGCTATCTCAAAAGCTACTTTCGTCGCTACCCCAATCGCGGATTCGGCGGCAATTTCCGAATTTGGGGAGCTTCCAATAGCTGGGAACCGTACTACAGTTTCGGCAACGGTTCTGCCATGCGAGTTTCGCCGGTGGGATTTGCTTTTAACGATTTGCATACGGTTGGCCAAGAAGCAGAACGCACCGCACAAGCGACGCACAACCATCCGGAAGGCATAAAAGGGGCTGTGGCTACGGCAACGGCAGTTTTCCTGGCACGTACGGGCAGCAGTGCCGATGAAATTCGCAGCCACATCGAGCATACATTTGAATACGATTTGAGTCAGTCTGTGGAAAGCATTCGTCCCCACTATTCTTTTGATGTTTCTTGTCAGGGGTCGGTTCCCCAGGCCATGGTGGCTTTTTTAGAGTCTACAGATTTTGAGGATGCCATTCGCAATGCCATTTCTTTGGGTGGCGATAGCGATACCATCGCTTGCATTGCTGGTGGTATCGCCCATGCTTACTACGGTGGTGTGCCCGATGCGATCGCAGAATCGGTTTGGCAATATTTAGATGAACCCTTAACACAAATAACGACAAAATTTTTATCTGCGTACGACGGGAACAATTAATCTAGCAAGTCTTCTTGCATGAGTTTGGCAATGGTTGCCGTTCTGGAAGTTACTTGCAATTTGGCAAAAATCCGACGCATGTAACTGGCGACCGTCCACGGACTGATATTGAGCTGCTTGGCGATGCATTTGTTGGGCCATCCCTGGGCAACCAAACGCGCGATCGCTCTTTCCCGAGGACTCAAACGAATGGCATTCTGCGATCGCGGTCGGCGGCGTACCAAATAATACTGAGTTCCGTCGACCGTAGAATCCAAAACAATTTCATCAATGTCTTCCTGATTTTTACGCAGAACGGGCAATTCTTGGGCTGATTTTCCCGATACAACTGTTTTTTCGGCTTGTTCTACCAATTGAGCGAACATTTCCTGGGCAAGCATAGTTTGTCTCCTAGTTGCAATTGCATAGGACGGATCCTCCGTACTTACCCTGACGGCGTTTTCGGTCGTTGGTGGCGATCGCTCGGATACCGCCAGCGACCAAACCAGAACGAGTTGGTGTTCTAGTTTCTTTATAG
>CAYZHY010000120.1:0-10595 GCA_964477525.1 uncultured Geitlerinema sp.
AAACAACCGGTAATTTTGGCTTCGGAAGCCGCCCATACCTCTTTAGAAAAAGCAGCGATGGTGTTGGGATTGGGTACCTCTGGGGTGGTGCGCGTGGCGACCAACGAAAACGCCCAAATGCGCGTGGATGCTTTGGAAGCAGCTATCCAACAAGCGGGGGATGCTGGTAAAATTCCTTTTGCGATCGCGGCGACGGCGGGAACGACAGCCACTGGCAATATCGATCCGCTGCCGGAAATTTACCAAATTGCCCGACAGTACCAGCTTTGGTTTCATGTGGATGCGGTGTATGGTGGGGCTTTGGTCTTTTCTCCCCAATACCAACACTACCTCAACGGGATTGAAAACGCCGATTCGGTGAGCTTTAATCCCCAAAAATGGCTGTATGTGGCGAAAACTTGTTCTATGGTGCTGTTTCGGGATTTTGCTGGGTTGGCGGATACCTTTCAAATCGAAGCACCGTACATGCAGCGATCGCCTCAGTGGTGGAATTTGGGAGAAGTAAGTGTCCAAGGAACCCGCCATGCCGATATTTTAAAACTTTGGTTGTCATTGCAGCACTTGGGCAAACAAGGATACGCCCGTTTGATTGAAGGGAGCTACCAACTGACGGCTTATTTTGTGGCCTCCATTCGGGAACGTTCTTATTTGCAGCTAGCCACCCAGCCGCAAATCAACGTAATTTGCTTTCGCTTGGCTGGTAGCGATCGCGCTAACGAACGATTGCAGAAATTCTTGTTGCAAGAGTACACTACTTTTTTATCGCTCCATCGGTACAAGCAAAAACAATGGTTAAAAGCGGTATTGTTAAATCCTTATACCAGCCAAACAGAAATCGATCGGTTGTTTGCTGGGATTGATGAGTTTTGGCACGATCGAGAAGATTCCTCCACCTTGTAGGAGGAGATATTTGTTAGGATATTTTGATAGCGATCGCAGCCACTGGTTCGTTTCCTGCTATGGTGGCAACGAACCGTTCGTTGTAGCGATTTGGGAACCCGCCAATGACTTTGTAGAATCCGGCAACGGACAAGAAGGGGTGTTCGTGGCGATGTCAATCAACCATGGTTAGCCATCCACGGCGAACTGCGCGAACAATGCGATCGATAGCTGCTAGTTCGTCGGCACTCATTTCGGTTTCGAGAAGGGCCTTTTGAATGGTAACCCGTTGTTCTCTATTCAGAGAGCCTGAGTGCCAAATTTGGTAAAACAAAGGAAACAGGTGGGTCGCCGAAGGAACTTTCCTAGAAGCTTCTGTGTACATAAGCGGTGGGCTTCGGCATAACAAACATCAAGCGCTTACCATTATTGCGGAATTTTGTGGTTATGGATGCGATCGCTGTACCATGAAAAAGCGATCGCGATCGCAATCGAGAAACAACTCGTAGGGGCCACCTAGGTCTAAATTGTTGATGTTGGACCTCTACGCCCAATATAAATTGGTGTGGCAGGTTGTGTAGGAAGTATAGAGACGAATTGACTGATGAAACGAGACAACGCCGCTGGCTTGCGCCAACAACTCATTGACCTCGACCGCCGCAGCTATAAAGCTTATAAGGACATTCAGGGAAGCTACAAGTTTCCAGACTTTACCCTCATTATCGAACACGTCCAAGGAGATCCGTTTGCTTCTCCCAGCAAACTGCGTGTAAAAGTACCGCAAAATATTGCCGATTTTCCCAACAAAACCTACAGTTCCGCCAGTCGGGAAGTGGCTTTGCGAGATTATCTAACCCGCGAGTTTCGCAAAAAAGCGCACAAAATCGGCAGCCGGCGGGGAACTGGCAACAGTGGTACCATTGAAATGGTCCGCGTGGGACAGACCGTTTTGCCCAGAACTGCCGTCAACGTCGATGATGACTATGTAGAAGCGCGATTTTTGGTGGGATTACCCGCCCAAGGACGGCGCATTTTGGGCAAACAAGCTGCCGAATTATTGTGCGATGACATTGCCGAACTGGTAGACGAAACTCTCAAGTACGATGCTTTAGACGCAGAAATCCTGCAAAAACATGTGGAAACGGTAGAAGATGCCGATTGGTTGCGATCGCAGCTAGAAGACAACAATCTCGTCGCTTTTATTCCCAATGGCGCTATTTTACCCCGGCGCAGCGGTGTCGACGATCGTCCCTTAGCCGAAGGGGCCATTCCTTTCCAATCTCCCGAATCCCTGAAAGTAGAATTTAGCTGCCCCAATCGCGGTACCATCGAAGGCATGGGGATTCCCACTGGCATTACCTTGGTGGTTGGCGGCGGCTACCACGGCAAATCTACTCTACTCAATGCCATCGAAACCGGCATTTACAACCACCTTCCCGGTGACGGTCGCGAGTTGGTGGTAACCCATCCAGATGCCTTGAAAGTTCGTGCGGAAGATGGTCGTAGCGTTTCTGGGGTTGATATTTCGCCGTTTATTAACGACCTACCCCAAGGACGTTCTACCACCCAGTTTTCCACCACCAACGCCAGTGGCAGTACTTCTCAAGCAGCCAATATTGTGGAAGCTGTAGAAGCCGGGGCCAAAGTGTTGTTGGTAGACGAAGACACCGCCGCTACTAACTTCATGATACGCGATCGCCGCATGCAAGAGTTGATCGCTAAAAACAAAGAACCCATTACTCCCTTCATCGACAAAGTGCGTTTGCTGTATCAAGATTTGGGCGTTTCCGTGTTGTTGGTCATGGGAGGCAGTGGCGACTACTTCGATATCGCCGATCGTGCTATTGCCATGGAAAACTTTCTCCCCTACGATGTCACCGACCGCGCCAAAGCCATTGCTGCCGAATATGCCACCGGTCGCGAAAGCGAAGGCGGAGAAATGTTCGGTAAAATTAGTTCCCGCATTCTCCAACCCAAAAGCCTCGACCCCAGCAGTGGCAAACGCGATATCAAAGTGAAAGTGCGCGATGTAGATGCTATTTCTTTTGGCAAGGAAGATATCGATTTGTCCTCTGTGGAACAAATTGCCGAGTCTTCCCAATTACGTGCGATCGCATCAGCTTTGGTCTATCTCCAACAAAACTACATCAACGGTCAGCTTTCTCTGGTAGAAATCCTCGATCGCATCATGGCAGATGTTCGAGAACAAGGATTGGACGTACTGACCCGTTTTCCCGAAGGAGATTTAGCCGAATTTCGCCGTTTGGAACTAGCTGCTGCCATCAATCGCTTGCGTACTTTGCAAGTTCGCATTTAACTCCCAGGAAATCGGGAAATGGAGTGCAAATGCCCATCTCCCGATTTTCTTAACTGTTCCATTTTTGAAACCTGCTAACCAAACCCAAAAATATCAACAAATAATAACTTTTTGGCGATGGGCAGGTTTCTATCCCAGGCCGCGATCGCAATTGCACTGAATTCCCAACTTTTGCCCGCCCCATCTACATTGGAACCACCTAGCTGGAACCGGCAATAGAATGGCAACAGACAAGCAGCGACTCGACGACTTGAGTCGCCGTCTGGTAAAATTCAAACACACCAAAGACGCGATCGCTCGCCCGCAGCTCGGATCGTACAATTGCTCGCCAAGCAGGGTACTTTGTAGGTAACGAGCAGGTCATGGTTGGTGTTGGTTGTCGGCGCTTTCACCCGAGCGAGACCGACTCGGCCAAGGAGATGCTCCCTTGCTAGCCTTTCAGGAGAACCTGTCCAACTACGGGAGCAAATGACCACGATTGCCATCAACTCCATGCCAAACGCAGAGAGTCTAAGAGCAACTGGCACTGTCCTGCCAACGAGCAACTTGTTGGTACCGCAGCAGGCCAAGTTGATGTGGTTGTTTCCAGCCATAACTAACAAATGTTAGTTAACTCCTCGAAAAAGTCTGCGGCTTGCTAGCTCGCAGCATGTTAAGACAAAGACCTTGTAATATCAACGACGCTAAGTAAAAATGTCAAATTAACCGCAGGAAGGAACAACTTCGTGTGGGGTTCCCACCAATTCCAGTATGTTTTTCCCCAACAAAATGTTGTGCTTGTCGGTAATAGAATATTGAATCTACCAAATAAACAATAGGGACAATCTAGCGTGGTTGCTGACCTGGAATTCCCAGCAACCGCAGTTTCATTGTCCGTTCGCAGAATTTGGTTGCTAGCCAACCATATTTCGATAACACCAAGAGAAGGTATCGCTATATGAACCATCAAAGCAAAAACGCCAACAGTCTCAACCCTACCAACGTAGGGGAACATCAGTTTGGGACTTTGCCTACCAACCATTCATCCCCAGCATCCGAACATCAGGATGCCGGATATGCCGGACCGCGTTGGCTGGTAGAAGAACGGGATGCCTGTGGCGTTGGCTTTTTGGCTTATCCCAACGGCGAACTCCACCACGATATCCTGGATAAAGCCCTATCGGCATTATCTTGTTTGGAACACCGAGGTGGATGTGGCGCTGACTCAGACTCTGGAGATGGTGCGGGAATTACCACCGCTATTCCTTGGAAAATCATTAACCAGTGGCTCCAGCGACGCGGAACTACCATCCCCCAAGGCCATAGTATTGGTGTGGGGATGATCTTTTTACCTCAAGACGAAAACAAAGCAGCTCGCTGTCGGCAAATTGTCAACGCGGTTGTTGAAAAAGAAGACTTGCAGGTTTTGGGATGGCGACAAGTCCCCGTCAATCGAGACGTAGTGGGACCGCAAGCTAAAGAAGTAGCTCCCGAAATCGAACAAATTATTGTAGCCTCGCCACAATCGGGAGATGACCTAGAAAGGCAACTGTATCTCGCTCGCCGTTCCATTGGCAAAGTTCTGCAACGAGAATCCGATATTGTTTGGCAGGAAGAACTTTATTTCTGTTCTTTCTCCTCACGGACCATTGTGTACAAAGCCATGGTACGTTCGGCGGTCTTGGGAGATTTTTATCTAGACCTGCAAAATCCCGACTACCAAACCTCATTTGCCGTTTACCACCGCCGCTTCAGCACCAATACCATGCCCAAATGGCCCCTAGCGCAACCCATGCGCTTGTTGGGTCACAACGGTGAAATTAACACCCTGTTGGGCAATACCAACTGGATGCTGGCGCGAGAATCGGATTTGAGTTCTCCCGTTTGGGGTTCGCGCATGGAAGACCTCAAACCAACCGTCAACCGCGAAAACAGCGATTCCGCTACCTTGGACAACGTCCTGGAATTGTTGGTCCGTTCCGGTCGCTCGCCTCTAGAAGCCCTGACCATTATGGTACCGGAAGCGTACCAAGAACAACCGGCATTGGAAGAGCATCAAGAGGTGATTGATTTTTACGAATATTACAACGGTTTGCAAGAACCTTGGGATGGTCCGGCCTTGTTGGTGTTCGCCGATGGTTGTTACGTGGGCGCGGCTTTGGACCGCAACGGTTTGCGTCCAGCTCGCTATGCTTTAATGAAAGATGGTTTGGTCGCGGTTTCCTCAGAAGCTGGGGCTCTCGATTTACCATCGTCAGAAATCGTAGAAAAAGGACGTTTGGGTCCTGGGCAAACCATCGCCGTGGATCTGGAACAGCAGCAACTTCTGAAAAATTGGGATATTAAAAAGCGGGTTGCCCAATCCCATCCCTACGGAGAATGGCTAAAACAGTATCGTCGGTCGGTTACCAAAGAAGAGTTTGACAACAACGCTACGCCCTGGATTGAGAAAGAACAGCTGCCCCAACAGCAAATGGCATTTGGCTACACCTCGGAAGACGTGGAAATGATTGTGGAAGCCATGGCCAAACAAGGGAAAGAACCCACGTTTTGTATGGGAGATGATATTCCCTTGGCTGTGCTTTCCAACAAACCCCGATTGCTGTACGACTATTTCAAACAGCGGTTTGCTCAGGTAACCAATCCGGCGATTGACCCCTTGCGCGAAGGGTTGGTCATGTCCTTGGAAACCCTGTTGGGCGAACGCGGGAACCTGCTCGATGTCAAGCCAGAGTACGCTCGCTTGGTGCAGTTGCAAACCCCAGTTCTGTCCAATAAAGAACTGCAAAAAATCCCGGAAGCTGGTTTGCCGACGGAAACCCTGTCTACGCTGTTTGAAATAACTTCCAATGGGGATGGACTCCGGGAAGCTCTTGTACAATTGTGCCAGCGAGCAGCAGCGGCTGTGGAATCTGGGACCAAGATTTTGATTCTCAGCGATCGCGTACAATCGGATAAAAACGAATTTGTCCACCTAGACGAAAGCCATAGCTACATTCCGCCGCTGCTAGCCATTGGTGCGGTTCACCACCATTTGATTCGCCAAGGCCTGCGGATGAAAGCCTCGATGGTAGTGGATACCGCCCAGTGCTGGAGTACCCATCATGCTGCTTGCTTGATTGGCTACGGTGCCAGTGCAGTTTGCCCCTACATGGCATGGGAAACCGTGCGCCACTGGTGGAACGACCCCAAAACCCAAAAAATGATGGAACGGGGCAAAATCGAGCAGCTATCCCTAGCCGATGCCCTGAACAACTATCGCTATGCCATGGAAATGGGCTTGATGAAAATCCTCTCGAAAATGGGGATTTCTCTGCTTTCTAGCTACCAAGGGGCGCAGATTTTTGAGGCCATTGGCATCGGTCGGGAACTGTTGGATTTGGCCTTTGTGGGCACCACTTCCCGCATTGGTGGGGTCAATCTAGACGATGTGAACCGAGAAATCCAAGAGTTCCACAAAAAAGCTTTCCCCGAACTGAAAAAGCTGGAAAATTGGGGCTTGATTCAGTACCGTGGCAGCGGCGAATACCACATCAACAATCCCGACATGTCCAAGACGCTGCACAAGGCAGTTCGTCAGAAAAATTACGACCACTACGAGGTCTACAAGCAGCAATTGGAAAACCGTCCGGCCACGGCTTTGCGGGACTTGTTGGACTTCCAAAGCGATCGCGAGTCCATTTCAGTGGATGAAGTAGAACCCGCCGAAGAAATCGTCAAGCGGTTCTGTACGGGTGGTATGTCTTTGGGTGCCCTCTCACCAGAGGCGCACGAGACCTTGGCCATTGCTATGAATCGCATTGGCGGCAAGTCCAATTCCGGCGAAGGTGGGGAAGATCCGATTCGCTTCAAAATCTTCAACGATGTGGACGAAGAGGGTCATTCCCAAATGCGTCCCCACTTGAAAGGCTTGAAAAATGGCGATACAGCTTCCTCAGCCATCAAACAGGTGGCATCGGGACGGTTTGGGGTTACCCCCGAATATCTGATGAATGCCAAGCAAATCGAAATTAAGATTGCTCAAGGGGCGAAGCCAGGAGAAGGCGGTCAGCTACCCGGACGGAAGGTCAGTGGCTACATCGCCAAGCTCCGCCGTTCCAAGCCCGGGGTTCCGTTAATTTCACCGCCTCCCCACCACGATATTTACTCCATTGAGGATTTGGCGCAGTTAATTTTCGACTTGCACCAAGTCAATCCCAATGCCGGCGTTTCCGTGAAGCTGGTGTCTTCGATTGGAATTGGCACGATTGCTGCTGGTGTGGCTAAGGCCAATGCCGATGTTATTCAAATTTCCGGTCACGAAGGCGGTACCGGCGCTTCGCCACTGAGTTCGATCAAACATGCTGGTTCGCCCTGGGAGTTGGGACTGACCGAAGTCCATCGGGTGTTGATGGAAAATCGCCTGCGCGATCGCTCTGTCTTGCGCGTTGACGGCGGCATCCGCACCGGCTGGGATGTATTGATGGCAGCTTTGATGGGTGCTGAAGAGTACGGCTTCGGGTCTATTTCTATGATTGCCGAAGGCTGCATTATGGCGCGCATCTGCCATACCAACAATTGCCCGGTGGGCATTACAACCCAGCAAGAACGGTTGCGCCAGCGGTTCACTGGCTTGCCAGAACATGTGGTGAATTTCTTCTTTTTCGTTGCTGAAGAAGTGCGATCGCTGCTGGCACGGTTGGGCTATCGCAGCCTGGATGAAGTGGTCGGACGTTCCGACTTGCTAACCCCTCGCAAAGGGGCGAACTTGACCAAGGTTGACGCCTTGAACCTGGATTGCCTGACCAAGCTCCCCCAAGATGAAAGCCGCACCTGGACCCAACACGAACCGGTTCACAGCAATGGTCCGGTCTTGGATGACGAGCTACTGCGCGATCGAGACATTATGGCGGCCATTGAAAATCAAAGCAGTGTCACCAAAGACCTAAAAATTCTCAATACCGATCGCGCCGTTGGCGGTCGTTTGGCTGGATACATTGCTCGCAAGTACGGCGATATCAACTTTGAAGGTCAAATAAATCTGAACTTTACCGGTAGTGCCGGTCAAAGCTTTGGTGCCTTTAACCTACCGGGTATGACCTTGAAGTTGGTTGGCGAAGCCAACGACTACGTAGGCAAAGGCATGCACGGTGGCGAAATTTCCATTGTGCCCAGCCCCGATAGTACTTTCGATCCGTCAGAAAACGCGATCGCGGGCAATACCTGCCTCTACGGAGCCACTGGCGGCGTGTTGTTCGCCAAAGGCATTGCTGGCGAACGGTTTGGGGTCCGCAACTCCTTCGCACGAGCTGTGGTGGAAGGCACTGGCGACCATTGCTGCGAATACATGACCGGTGGCGTTATTGTCGTTTTGGGTGAAGTTGGACGCAACGTAGGTGCCGGTATGACCGGTGGCATTGGCTACTTCCTCGACGAAGACGGTCAGTTTGCCAAACGGGTCAACCGAGAAATTGTGAAGACCCAGCAGGTTTGCACCAAAGCTGGCGAAAAACAACTCAAAGACCTAATTGCCGCCTACGCAGAACGCACAGGCAGCAACAAGGCCAAGCATATTCTGGCCAATTGGTCGGAATATCTACCTAAGTTCGTTCAAGTGGTGCCACCTTCCGAGGAAAATACCCCGGTTGCCAATCCCGAAGCGCAAGAAGAGAAAGTGGCTGTGAAAGCATAACTAAGACTGGTTTTAACTGGAATCACCCTTGGAGGTTGTTTCCAGAGATGGTCAGTTTTGAGGGGATACAAGTATTTGTATCCCTTTTTTTATCTTTTTTCGTTCCCCGTGCTTGAATTTCTCGATTTTGCCAAATTGGAAGCGATTCTATTTTGGTGGCAAACTATTAAAACTACCAAATTTGATTGATGGCCAATCGTCAATCAAGATCGTGTCCCAACGATCTTGTCAACTCTAGTTTTTAGATTGGCTAGTTTGGTTCTAGCAATGACAGAACATGGATAATACTATTTCTGAAAAACAATGATTTTTTGGGATTTCCCGATTTCCCTGGTAGGTTAGCAAAGCGCGAGCGTCCCTAAAAAATGCCCCTATTATTTATTGCATACTTTTCAGAAAATAGTATAATGCAGAGTCACGCGAGATGAGTTTTTCCGGACGATCTCCCTGCTCCAGGTAAGCTTCTTTGGTTTAATAAGAAAGATTCAATTGGTTTTATAGTTTTTGAATATTGGATTTGAGATGGAAACGCGATCGCCAAGTTTCCGTTAGATAGACATATTCCCATTCCTATATACCTATGCATGCCTACACAGAGGTAGACCAGTAGCGTACAACTATTTTCCTGTTCCCCACTGCTGGCAAAAGTTGAAAACAAAGAAACTCAGGAAGGTCGTCAAAAAGCGATCGCCTACCACAGCCGTTGAAATGCGATCGCAGCCTTGACCTTTCCAAAATTGTTTTCTTTTGTAACAAAAGTTGTGGAAATTGAATTGGGCTTCAGAAGCTCTTAGCCAGGCCAATGGCGAGTAGGGAGCTTTGTATCAAAATGTAAATTTGTACCAACAGTTTGACGCGAAGAGCAGGAAAGTCTCTGTGGGAGCGAGAAAAAGCTAGTTTAAAAATCTTGGGGAATTTTGCCTTGACTTCTGGAAAAAATTGGTCTATATTAACAATAACGCTAGATATTCAACGTTTTATCTGGCGGATTTGGACCTTGTAACTTTTTGTAAAGGACTACGTACGTGGTCTGGCGCAACTGGACCTTGAAAACCAGATATAGAGCGAGTTTCCTATGGGTAGGGTCATTTCCTATCTATTCCCCGCAAGGGGACGGAAACCTTCTTGCAAGAGGACTTGATTTTGATTTTTTTTGGGGGTCATTTCCTATCTATTCCCCGCAAGGGGACGGAAACCTATTACATATTCCTCAGGGAGACTTGTATTTAGTTAACGTCATTTCCTATCTATTCCCCGCAAGGGGACGGAAACCGCAACGAACCCGAACATCGCAACCATGGGGTTCACTGTGTCATTTCCTATCTATTCCCCGCAAGGGGACGGAAACTTACCTGTAATAATTATTTTCGCTTGCTCGCTCTTGTCATTTCCTATCTATTCCCCGCAAGGGGACGGAAACGGGTTTGCATCTTCGTGCAAAGATTGGATTTTTTTAATTGGTCATTTCCTATCTATTCCCCGCAAGGGGACGGAAACAATTTATAAGTAGAAAAAAAATGGAATGAAACAACTAAGTCATTTCCTATCTATTCCCCGCAAGGGGACGGAAACATCGTTTCCCCGGTAATGATATCAACCTCTTCAAACCCTTCGTCATTTCCTATCTATTCCCCGCAAGGGGACGGAAACAATACATTTTTATTCTCATGGTCTACTTCAACTTTTAGTCATTTCCTATCTATTCCCCGCAAGGGGACGGAAACCTTTTATCGAAAAAACCATCAGCAA
>CAYZHY010000121.1:0-10526 GCA_964477525.1 uncultured Geitlerinema sp.
TCTATTACATGCGATCGCGGTAGTGGGGGGCGGTAAAATCAATTTCCGGACCCAATGGTACAATTCCCGTAGGATTGATGGTCTTGTGGCTTTGGTAGTAATGACCCTTAATATGCTGCCAGTTCACCGTCTCTGCCACGCCCGGCGTTTGATACAAATCCCGTACGTATGCCCACAAATGGGGATAGTCCACCAACCGCCGCAGATTGCATTTAAAATGTCCCACATAAACTGGATCGAACCGCAGCAAAGTCGTAAACAAACGCCAGTCAGCTTCCGTTTGCCGATCGCCCAGTAAATAGCGTTGTTCGGATAAGCGATCGTCTAGTTCGTCCAAGGTATCAAAGAGCGGCTTTACAGCCTCTTCGTATGCCGTTTGAGTGGTAGCAAAGCCAGCTTTGTAAACGCCATTGTTGACTGTTTTGTAAATGCGATCGTTGAGTTCGTCGATCTCATCGCGCAAAGGAGCAGGATAGTAATCTCCCGGTGTTGCCCCCACGCGATCGAAGGAATTATTCAACATGCGAATAATTTCTGCCGATTCGTTGCTGACAATTGTATTTGTTTCCTTATCCCAAAGAACGGGAACAGTGACACGTCCTGTATATTTGGGATCGACTTTGGTATAAATCTGATGCAAGTATTCGGCACCATTGATTTCGTCAGGAATCACCCCAGGACCATCGGTAAAGCTCCATCCTTGCTCTCCCATATACCAATGAACCACCGAAAGGGAAATAGCATGGGTCAACCCTTTCAAGGCCCGAAAAATAAGGGTTCGATGCGCCCAAGGACAAGCATAAGATACGTACAAATGATAGCGCCCAGATTCTGCCTTAAAGCCGCCTTTCCCGGTAGGTCCGGGGCTACCATCTTCAGTAATCCAGTTACGAAATTGCGACTCCGTACGCACAAAACGTCCGCCCGTACTTTTGGTGTCGTACCATTGGTCGTGCCACACCCCATCAATTAGTAGTCCCATTGTCGATTCCCTTGCGTTGCTAGTATTGTAAGCGATTGAGAGCGATTCGGGTAGAAAATTGTTGCCAGCGGCGAAAATAGCTTGTCAAACCAAGCTTCTTCACCACACAATATCCTACCAAATCTTCAGCCCAAGAGTTGCTTGATGGGGATAGGCCTTTCTGCTAAGATTAGCTGCCAACGGCTATGTTCTATGAAAGGTGTCGTATCTACGAACCCCTGAAACAAAAAGTCCAAAAAGCAGGCAATTGGATGTACTGGCAGCAACAAGCTATAGCACACCTCGAACAAGCGATCGCTAACCTCCAAAATCACCCGCATGTAAATTTGTTAGGTATCGATACGTACGCTTCTGTACTCGTAAAAATTTAATTTATTTACAAGAGCAAAATACCGAACGGGCGTGGCAACAAGCAAAAAAGAACGGCTGCGATCGCGATATTTGGATGGAATTGCCCGATAAGAGACCGATCGCAGTTTACATGCCCCAAATTGAACCGCTCATCCAGCAAACCAATCGCGCAGCCATCGATTTACTTGTCAAAATCAAGGAAGCAATGACCAGACTTAACCGAGAAAAAGAATTTGCAGACTATTTCAACAAACGCCCAACTACCTAATTTAAAGAAGTACCAAGCAAGCCCATGGCCTGCTTGGCGGGTATCCTAAGATTCTTGAGATTCCACCCGGGGCACACCCAAACTGAAATTGCGGACGCGACTTTTGAGATTGTAGCTGACCTCACCATCGTACAGCAGCGCACGAATGTAATGTTCTAAATCCGAACCAATACGGCGCAAATTGTACTCCGTCAGGTCTTCACCGGCGTAATTATCCACCAATTCGTCGAACTTGCGATAGACCTTTTGCAAAGCCTCGTCGTTCCAATTCAGTTCGTTATCCGGATCCACATCCAACGTCAGCAAACTACTGTTGGGGACGAATTCATCGTCTATAATTTCTGCCGTAAAAATGCGAACGTGACGGGTTGTGGATTTTAGCAGTGTATTCATAATGATCCTCCCTCAAGGTAAAATCGCAGTACCAAGTACCAACAAACAGTCCTAAAAACTGAGTTCGTATAACATTTAAATATTTTAAAAGCGTCGGCTGGCTGCACGCTATTTATTTTTTACCGCGAACTTGCTTGCCCATACTTCGTTGCTTCTCCTGAGTTCGATAGCTGCTTTTGCGTACAATAAGGTAACGAGCTTCGTACCAACGAGCAAGTTTTCATTGTACCGTTTCCCCTACCACCAACAGTGCCAAAGCGTTTATTCTTTAGCAGGTGGATGCTGTGCCAACACTTGTTTTAAATATTGCCCAGTGTAGGATTTGGGGTTTTTGGCAACAGTTTCCGGGGTTCCAGCAGCCACCACTTCGCCGCCACGGTTGCCCCCTTCCGGACCCAAATCGATAATCCAATCGGCACAACGCAACACATCTAAATTATGTTCGATAACCAAAATGGAGTTTCCTTTATCCACCAAACGCTGCAAAATATTCAGCAAGTGGTGAATGTCGTAAAAAGACAATCCCGTGGTGGGTTCGTCAATTAAATATAGGGTTTTGCCGGTTGCCCGGCGGGAGAGTTCGTTGGCGAGTTTTACCCGTTGGGCTTCGCCGCCGGAGAGGGTGGGGGCAGGTTGACCCAGTTGAATGTATCCCAAGCCTACATCTACCAAAGTTTGCAGGCGAGTGGCAGCTTTGGGAATATTGTGGAACAGGTTCAGGGCTTCTTCCACGGTCATTTCCAAAACATCGGAAATGGAATAGCCCTTGTAGGTGACTTGCAGGGTTTCCCGATTGTAACGCGCCCCTTTGCAAACTTCGCACTGCACGTACACGTCCGGCAGGAAGTTCATGGAAATGATATTCACGCCCTGACCGCCGCAAGCTTCGCAGCGACCTCCTTTGACGTTAAAGGAAAACCGCCCGGCTTTGTAGCCTCTGGCTTTGGCTTCTACGGTTTCGGCAAAGATATTGCGAATAACATCAAAAGTGCCGGTGTAGGTGGCGGGGTTGGAACGGGGGGTGCGACCGATGGGGGATTGGTCGATCGCGATCGCTTTATCTACCGCATCGGTTAGCATGTGATTGCCAGCATTGAGGGACCCCAACTGTTCGGGAAAGGGAATTCGTTTGGTGAGGTGGTGTTGCAAAGCTGAATACAGCAGTTCGTTAATTAATGTAGATTTGCCGGAACCAGACACGCCAGTAATGCAGACCAGTTTGCCCAAGGGAATCTGCACGTTCACATGCTGCAAGTTGTGGCGGTGGGCATCTTGGATGAGTAATTTTTTACCGTTGCCAGCGCGGCGTTGGGCTGGGGTTTCGATGGATTTGCGACCGCTCAAGTAATCGCCCGTTAAGCAATTGGACGCTTTCATCAGGTCTTCAACGGTTCCGGTAGCAATAATTTCGCCACCGTGCTTGCCAGCACCAGGACCAATATCCACCAAATGGTCGGCACTGCGGATGGTTTCTTCGTCGTGTTCGACCACAATTAGGGTATTGCCCAAATCGCGTAACTTGGTTAATGTATTGAGCAAGCGTTTGTTGTCCCGTTGGTGCAGTCCAATACTGGGTTCGTCCAGAACGTACAAAACGCCCGTGAGTCCGGAACCGATTTGCGTTGCCAAGCGAATGCGCTGTGCTTCCCCGCCGGAGAGGGTCATAGCCGGTCGGTCTAATGTTAAATAATCCAAGCCCACATCCAGCAAAAATTGCAGGCGGGCGCGAATTTCCCGCAGGACCAAATCGGCGATTTTTTCCTGTAAAGGACTCATTTCCAGACGGGATAAGCGATCGCGACATTCGGCAATGGAAACTCCGGTCAGTTCTTGAATGTTATACTGACCGACGCGGACCGCCAAAACTTGGGGTTTCAGCCGGGTACCGCCGCAGGTGTCGCAAGTGCGGTGAACCAAATACCGTTCTAATTTTTCTTTTTGGGCATCCGAACCCGATTCCCGATACTGTCTTTCTAAAATAGGAACTACGCCAGGATAGGGGCGATGGTATCCCCGTCTTTGCTTGTAGCGGGAGTCGCTTTCGATCCAAATGGCTTCTTGCGATCCGTAGAGGATAATACGTTGCTGTTCGTGGGTCAGTTTTTTCCAAGGGGTGGTGATGTCGAACCCGTAGGCTTGGGCAACGCTGTAGAGTAAAGAAAGATAGTAGGTATTGTCTTTTTCCGACCAAGGTGCGATCGCGCAGTAAACGGGTTGGTTGGGGTCGGGAACCAGCAATTCTGGGGCAAAGGTCTGCAAACTACCCAAACCGTGGCAATCAGCACAGGCACCATAGGGAGAGTTAAAGGAAAACACCCGTGGCGACAGTTCGTCCATGACCGCCCCATGTTCGGGACAGGCAAAATTTTCCGAGAAAATCATTTCCTGGGGTTGGGCGTTTTCTTCAGGGAGTTCGTACAGAACAATGGCTGTACCACCTCCGTTTTGCAAGCAGGTAGACAGGGAATCGGCGACTCGTTCTTCAATGCCGGGTTTGGCCATCAAGCGATCGACCACAATTTCAATGGTATGGGGTTGATTTTTGTTAAGCTCGATATTGTCGGAGAGTTCCAGAATTTCGCCATCTACGCGCACTCGGACAAAACCGCGCGTGGCCAGACTGGATAGTAATTTGTTATGGGTTCCCTTCCTGCCACGAACCATCGGGGCTAGCAGTTGAAATTTGGTACGTTCTGGCAGTTCGGTGATGCGATCGCACATTTCGTCGATGGTTTGCGGGGCAATAGAGCGATCGCAATGCGGACAGTGGGGATGCCCGGCGCGTCCAAACAACAACCGCATGTAGTCGTAAATTTCTGTCACCGTTCCCACCGTGGAACGGGGATTGTGGGAGGTAGATTTTTGGTCGATGGAAATCGCCGGCGACAGTCCTTCAATGGCTTCTACATCAGGTTTTTCTACTTGTCCCAAAAACTGGCGGGCGTAGGCACTGAGAGATTCCATGTAGCGGCGTTGTCCCTCAGCAAAAATGGTATCGAAAGCCAGCGAAGATTTGCCGGAACCAGAAACGCCTGTAAACACAATCAAACGGTTCCGAGGTAACGTTAAATCTATATTATTGAGATTGTGCTGTCTGGCACCGCGAATGCGAATGGTATGGTCTAGATTATCGACATGCTTATTGTCGCTGGAAGTCTCGATAGGAGATTGGTTGGATACGTTTGCACAATCGGACATAGAGAACGAGGGACAATAGTTTTAGATTTCGTAACTATAATAGCGGCAACTGTCTAGCAGCTAATGAGCTATTCTACAACGTCTGCCACAGAAAGGTTTGACCGACTGGTGGGACAAGAAACCGCCCACCAATTGCTTTTAAAAGCGATAGAATGCGATCGCATCGCCCCAGCATACTGGTTTTCTGGCATTCATGGTATCGGACGGCGCGTCGCTGCCCAAGCCTTTGTGGAAACTTTATTTTCTCGTAATCTGCCTGTACCTTCACCAGCCAGAAAATCCATATCCCATCGCTTGCAGCAAGGCAACCATCCGGATTTGCTTTGGATCGAACCCACCTACCAACACCAAGGAAAATTATATACCATTGCTCAAGCCCAGCAAGCCGGATTGCAACGCCGGACGCCACCACAGATTCGCATCGAACAAATCCGCGAAATTGCCCAATTTGTTAGCAATCCCCCTTTAGAAGCCAGTCGTTTGGTGGTAGTTATTGAAAATGCAGAAACCATGGCGGAAGCGGCGGGAAATGCTTTGCTGAAAACTTTGGAAGAACCGCAACACGCGACGTTAATTTTAATCGCACCGCCGGATTCGTTGATGCCGACCTTGGTATCCCGTTGCGCCCAAATTCCCTTTTATCGCCTCGATCCGGACAAACTGCAACAGGTTTTGCAATCGGTTGGGTATGGTCATATTTTAGAAGATACCGCGATCGCGGCTATGGCAGAAGGCAGTCCCGGAAAAGCGATCGCGGCTTGGCAACAAAAACAGCAAATTTCCCCAGAACTGCTCTCGTCAGCCACCCAAATCCTTACCGGCGAAACCACCTCCCTCTGGCAAGTGTTGGACCTAGCGCGGACCATCGACCGGGAGTTGGACCCACAAGCGCAATCTTGGTTGGCAGAATATCTGCTATCGTACTACTGGCAACAACTGGGGACAAGCTCCCAATTTTCCCTACCATCTTTAGAATACCTCGAACAAGCCCGCCATTACTTACTTAAATACGTCCAACCGCGCTTGGTTTGGGAAGTTACCTTGATGGCGATCGCGGGATATCGCTGTTAAATAAGGGGAGGGAGAAACGGTTTCCCCATCCCCATAGCTGCATCTGTCAAACAAAGTTTTTCACTGGTTCTTTTTGCTCCGCCTGTACTAATAAAAACGGACAAGACACGCGATTCATCAATCCCGAAGCCACGCTGCCGTACAAAACATTATCCAAGCCACTTTGACCGTGACTGGTCATAGCAATCAAATCTACATCGTGATTTTTGGCAACGCGGGCAATACTATCAACCGGTCGCCCGTACATCAGATTGACATCAACGTTAAATCCACTTCTTTGTAAATTTTCCTGCCATTTCAGCAAGTAATCCTTGGCTTTTTGCAAGCGCTCGATTTCCTGGTGCTTGCCCACTTTATTAAACAAAGGTTCCGAAACTTGAGGATCTTGGAAATTTTGGTTGATATCCAAGACAGCCGTTTCGCGATCGCTGGTTCGTACTACCCGTACCAACAGCAATTGCGCACCATACAGTTTGGCAATGCCTTTAGCATGAGGAATTACCTTTTCCGAATATTTAGAACCATCCAAAGGAACCAAAATAGTCCGATTCGGAGCAGCAGCCATTTCCACACCAGTATGGACCACCAGCAACGGGCGTCGCAATCGGTTAAATACGCCAGAGACCACGCTACCGTAAAACATTTTCGCCAAGCCAGTACGCCCTTGGCTGCTCATAGCCACCAGATCGGCGTTGACAAATTCCACCGCATGTAAAATGGCATCGACAGCCACCCCGCGCAACAGCAAAATCTCGGCAGTAAACCCCTTCGCTTGAAATTTCTCTTGCCAGCTTTGTAAATATCGTTTAACTTGAGTGACTTTTTGCGGTGTAAAAGTCACTTCTTCTTGCTCTAGGTCCACCACAGCACTGCGGGTAGCCGGTTCGATGGCTTCTGCAAACACTACCTTCGCATGTTCGTACAGTGCCAAATTTTCTACATACGGAATTACACTTTCAGCACGTTCGGAACCATCCAAAGGTACAAGAATTGTTCTATACATAAAAAACTCCTCCTTCCCATAGCTAAAAATTGCTACCAAAATTAAAAAAAAAGAGCCACATGACTCCTGTCAAAGGGGTCATGTGCCATCTCGTTCGATTAGCGATTCCTCATACTTGCTAGCGGTTGTGTGCTTCTATACCCCTTTGCTGGGCATATTCTTCTGCCTCGCTTTCTGCCTCTTGCAGTTCTGCCATTTCTAGCTCGCTTAATTCTACGTTTAAACCGCGATTGAGACTATAAGACATAATCAGCAAAACCAGCGCAAACGGTAAACCAGTGGTAATCGCAGCCGTTTGTAAAGCTTCCAAACCACCACCGACGAGCAAGACAGCAGCAACAACGCCTTCCATGGTTGCCCAAAAGACCCGTTGAGGGGCTGGAGAATCTAACTTACCGCCAGAAGTTAAGTTATCAACAACCAAAGAACCGGAGTCGGAAGACGTTACGAAGAAAATCGTTACTAGCAAAATGGCCACGATGGAAGTTAATAACGTGAACGGCAAATTGTCCAGCATGACAAACATTGCCTTGGAAACCTCAACTCCGTTAAATGCTCCTTCGTCGTATTTGAAGACCTGATTGGGAATATTGCCGATCTTGTTAATTAGAAGATTTAAAGCAGTTCCTCCCGTTGCAGAAAGCCAAAGGAAAGAAATAAGACTGGGAACAATTAAAACGCCAATGACAAATTCACGAATGGTACGCCCTTTGGAAACACGGGCAATGAACATGCCCACAAATGGGGACCAAGAGATCCACCATCCCCAGTAAAAGACCGTCCATGCATTTTGCCAAGAGCCGTCTTCCGGTCCTTCTCCAAACGATTCCGTCCAAAAACTCAACAGGGGAAAACTGGCAACATAGTTTCCTAAGTTTTGAACGAAGCTATCCAAAATAAACAGGGTGGGACCTACAACCAGCACGAACAGCAGGAAAATGGTTGCTAGGTAAAGATTCCACTCGCTAAGTCGGCGCACACCGCCGTCCAATCCCACCATGACTGAAATAATTGCAAATCCAGTAATAACAGCAATCAGAGCGACTTCAACTCCAACTCCTTCTGGAAATGGGAGGTCGTTCCTATCAGTCAGAAAAGTCAAGCCGCCAGCGACTTGACTAACGCCTAAACCTAAGGAAGTTGCTAAGCCAAATAAGTCAGCAACCACTGCCAGAATATCGATGATGTGACCGGGCCACTCATAGATTCTTTCCCCGAGTAACGGGTGAAAGAGCGATCGCATGGTTAGAGGCAGTCCCCGGTTAAAGGCAAAAAAGGCCAATCCCAATCCCACCAGGGCATACAATCCCCACGGATGCAAGCCCCAATGAAAAAAGGTAACTGTCATTGCGGTTTCGGCAGCTTTAGGACTACTTGGTTCGGAGCCAAATATGGCTGGTGGGCTAGCAAAGTGCCACATGGGTTCGCCCACACTCCAAAACATTAAGCCAATGCCCATGCCAGCACTTAGCAGCATGGCAAACCAGGCAAAGGTAGAGAATTCTGGTTTGGCATCTTGCCCACCCAGGCGAATTCTGCCAAACTTGCTAAAGGCAAAATACAGGATTAAGCCTAAAAAGATATTGGCGACTAGAATGTAAAACCAACCACCATAATTGGCAATGCCGTTGAGGGTAGCATTAAATACTTTGGAGGCTTGCTCTTTATTGGCCAGGGTCAGGACAATGAAAAGAATGACCACTCCCCCTGCCACGGGGGCTACGACTGGATGCAGATCGAATCCCCATTTTTGAAAGTTGGTATCGCCAGGATAGCGACCCGTCCCCTCGTCGAAGATCTCTGCTTGCGACCCTTTCTTCTTGGACTTGTCTTCGGGCATAGCAAATTTCTCGAAATTTTAGACTTCAGTACGGATCGTTTCAGGATTTTTTGATTTTTTTGCTCGATATTGGGAAAATCGCTCCCCCTACTGCTTAACAATCTGAAAGGGGATTCCGTATCAATTCCATGTATGGATCTTCTAAATTTAAGAATACTTAAATAGGATACGCGATCGAGACAGCTAGACGCAAATTTTTATGCCCGATTTTCGTACAGAAAACCTATATATGACAAGGGATTCAAGCAAAATTTTATTTTTTTGACTCACGATTTGTTTTCAGGAAAAGATCTGGATCGGCGTGCTGCTGGCTACCTTCGTTTGATGTGTCTGCCCTCTGCTTCTTGCTAGGGAAAGTTCCAGGGAACATTTTTCTCGCAACCAACAATTGAGTAGCACCATAGCTGCAGTCCTTGATATATAGCTATTTCACTGAAAATGTAAATATTGAAACCAACAAGCTCTCGGGCTGAATGAATGGCGATTTCTCCTGTTTTCAAAATATTGGTAATTAATCAATATGCATATTGAACAATTTTAATGAAATAGCGAACTCGCCGCTTTTCTTACAGAGAAGTAGCACGAGTCGAGCCAAAAAAATTTACATTTAGTTTGCAAAAAATCGAAAGCTCCCCAACAAATCAGAAAAATGAAATCAATGTAGGTGCGAACAACACTGCCTTCTTGCCAGCAAAAAAATATCCAATTTTGATTTGGACTGCCTACATTGCCTGGCGTAGGTACTTATACCATTTCCTGAATAGTCTGCAAGAAATAATAGGGGCATTTTTTAGGGGCGCTCGCGCGTTGCGCCCCTACCAGGGAAATCGGGAAATTCCCAAAAATCATTGTTTTTCAGAAATGGTATTAGCAGCCGTTTTTGCTGCAAACTTTCTACTACGAAAATCGCACTACAAAAACCTGAAAAGTAACCCTTCGATATGTAAATGTGGTTTTCAATTTCGGATTTGTATCGTTTTATATCCAAATTCTCATTTAGATTTTATATAAAAACGCGATCGCTTACTTTGTTTGCTGCAAAGGAACCAATGAAAACCCTTTTTTTTGTAGCAATACCCCTTCTATTAGCGCATCTCGTTTCATTTCGTAAATCCAGCGATCGCTACAATTACCAATATCGAACAAAATCGAACAAATCTTTGTATGGTTGGACCTACGCTTCTACCCTAGGTGCGTTCTAAGAATCCAATGACACAACTAGCGATCGCAGGAATGCATGCTAAACCATGGGATGTTTCAAACGAAATATGAATATAGCATTTTTCAAAAACGACAAAAATAAAAACCTTTTCTTGCCATTCTTGATGGCAACGCCAACCATGTTGCCACCTTCCATGGGTATGGTATAGCAAGAACTTTGAGAAAAAACGCCCTCGTCCTCAGCCAGCGGCATCAATGC
>CAYZHY010000122.1:0-10487 GCA_964477525.1 uncultured Geitlerinema sp.
GGTAGTGATGTATGGTAATGATAGTGGTAACGGCATTGTGGGATTTCCAGTTCCCATTCACCATGGCTATGCAGGATTACCCAACGATTATCAATTTGTTGGCATCAATGTGAATGTTAGGTACTCGAACAATAGAGATGTGGCTACTGTCGAAGTGATTGGAGATCGAGGCTTTCAGAAAGATGTACCCGTGGGTAGCGGGGAACGGAAACCGCCTGCTGACAGCGTCTCCTTCCACAAAGCTCAGGGCAAGCTATCGGGGCCATGGTTAGGTAAGTGCTACGCAGGAAAGCCCAACCGCGAGGTTGGGAAAACGCGCTATATATAAGCACTAACGCTTAAAAATTACTCTTGAGAGTTACTGAGGCGACGTATATGAATGACATCGCTCATTTGCCGGATTTGGTTGAAAATGCGATCGAGTTGCTGCCGGTCTCGAATGTCAATGCACAAATCGATGGCAGCAGGTTTACAAGGATAGGTTTTGACTTCGGCTTTGCGGACATTGACGTTGTTATCCGATAGCCGCGATAGGATATCCTTGAGAACGCCGACTCGGTCCATTACTTCAATTTGAACGTTAATGGGATAGGTAGGTTTGGCAACTTCTACTTGATTTTGATTCCAGTTCACCGGGATCAAGCGATCGCCGTCTACCTGTTCCAAATTTTGACATCCCTGCCGGTGAATGGAAATACCGCGATTGCCCTGGGTAACCACACCAATGATGGGTTCTCCCGGTACGGGATTGCAACATCCCGCCAAGCGATACACCATGCCTTCAATACCGGTAATGGGGGATTTGGTGGGAGAAGTAGGCAGAGTGGGCGGTGCGGCGTTCATTTCTTTAACCGCCACTTCTTCTTCTAAGCTATTGGCTTCTTGTTGCTCTTCTTCTTTCTGGCGAGCTTTGGCAGCATCCCGCAGGCGATTGACGACTTGGACCAGGGTTACTTCGCCATATCCCAGCGCCGCCAACAAATCGTCGGTGTTTTGATAGTTGCAGGCTTGGGCAGCTTCTTGCATGGGTTCAGATTTTAAGAGTGCCTCAAAGCCATTTTTGCCCACTTCTTTTTCTAACATGCTGCGACCTCGGGCAATATTTTCCTCCCGGTGCGATCGCTTGTACCACTGGCGGATACGGTTCCTGGCTCCCGCTGTCACAGCATAGTTCAACCAATCGAGGCTGGGATGGCTATTTTTCTGGGTGATAACCTCGACAATATCGCCGTTCTGCAACTCCGTATTCAAGGGAACCATGCGATCGTTGACCTTGGCACCAGCGCAGTGGTTGCCCACTTCTGTATGGATTCGGTAAGCAAAGTCAATTGGCGTAGCACCGCGCGTCAGGGCAATCACATCTCCTTGCGGTGTAAACACGTACACCTCATCTTCAAACAAGTTGTCTTTGATGCTATCTAAGTATTCTTGAGCATCTTTGAGGTCGTTTTGCCATTCCAGCAGTTGCCGCAACCAGCTAAATTTATCATCTTCGGGACTAATGCATTGGCTGTTTCCATCTTCTTTGTATTTCCAATGGGCAGCAATCCCGTATTCTGCAATGTGGTGCATTTCCAAGGTGCGAATTTGCACTTCTAAGGGTTTACCGGAATTGCCAATAACTGTGGTATGCAAAGATTGGTAGTGGTTGGGTTTGGGCAGACCGATGTAGTCTTTGAAACGACCGGGAATGGGTCTATAGGCATCGTGAACCACTGCCAAAGCGCGATAGCATTCTGGCTTGGTTTCTACCAATACCCGCAAAGCGGCAACGTCGTAAATTTCGTGAAAGGCTTTGTCCTGCCGCTGCATTTTTTGGTAAATGCTGTAGAGATGTTTGGGACGACCGCTGACATCCAAACATTGGATGCCGGCTTCTTCCAAACGCTCTCGTAAGGTTTGCGCGGCTACGCTCAATCTTTCTTCGCGGTCGGTTCTGCGTTCGGAAATCAGTTCTTGAACGTGGCGGTAGGCTTGGGGTTCTAAATATTTAAAGGATAAATCTTCTAGCTCCCATTTAAACCGACCAATTCCCAAACGATTGGCCAGGGGAGCAAAAATTTCCCGGGTTTCTAGAGAAATACGGCGGCGTTTTTCGTCGGGAAGGTGTTCCAAGGTCCGCATGTTGTGCAGCCTATCGGCAAGTTTGACCACTACGACCCGTACGTCTTTGGCCATGGCGACGAACATGCGGCGGAAGTTTTCTGCTTGGCGTTCGGTTTTGCTGGAAAAGTTAAATTTAGATAGTTTGGTAACCCCTTCTACCAGCTGTCTGACTTCGTGACCGAAACGTTCTTCTATTTCGTCGGGGGTGACCTCCGTATCTTCTACAATATCGTGCAGAAATCCAGCAGCAATAGTGGGACCGGTTCCTCCCAAATCTCGCAACAAACTGGCGACGGCGATGGGATGGTTGATGTAGGGTTCCCCGGAGGCACGGCATTGCCCTTCGTGTAAATTATAGGCAAAGGTAAAAGCTCTGGCGATCAGATCGCGATCGCTTTCGCTAATTCCTTCTGGTAGGCGTTGCTCTGAGCTTGTCGAAGAACTGTCGTTGTCTGACAAACAGCTTTGCAACCAATCGGGCAGTTGTACTTCGATGGGACAGGTGGTCGTAGTAGCCATATCCATTGCTTTACCCTCTTAAAAATTTCACTTCACAATCGAAAAGTTTTATACAGAAATCTTAATAGGGAAATATTGATAAAATTTACCTAATTTTATTGTATAAAACAATACAGAAATAGACAAAAAACTGCTTTAGCTAGGGCCCGAATTGGGATCGTTGATGGCATGCTCCCAATCCCCAAACCTATTTTTTCCAAACTAGAGATGGACAGGGTGTTTTTGGTTTTAAAAGAAATTTCAGATTGTAGAAAAAAACTTTCTAGCTGGGTGAAAAAATTGCGCCGTTTTCATTGCAAAGAGGTCAAATATGCCCTCAACAATGACTTCATCCCTTGTTTTTCTCCTCTAGCAACCGCTAAAATCGAAATTTGTATCCCCCCTCTAGCGATCGCGTTTTCTATGCTACCAACCACCCATCGTCCGTACTACCTCCAACTCAAAACCCAGCTAGAACAACTTTCGCAAGATCTAGAAGCTGTTGCCCACCAAACGAGCGAATCGATCCCCCTATCCACTCAAGTTCAGCAAGTGCAACAATACTTTCAACAACAAATTATGACTTTATCGATGGAGGAAGTGGACGCTGCCGTGGTTTCGCAAGTGCAATCTTACCAGACGGAGCTACATCGATACTTGCGGCTGTTGGGAACAGAAGTCCAATTTTTAGCAGTTTCTCGCAACCCTAGCACAACCAATAGTACTTTGGCAAACTTGCGCGATCGCGTGCAAAAACTCATCGCTGGATGCGATACTCTGTTGGGAACCCAATCTGAAAGCGATAACCATGACTGACCCGATCCACGCAAACAACCAATCAGAAACTACCAAAAACGGCTATACGAGCAGTTCTCAACTATACTGTCCCAAACATCGGGATGTGATGCTGGAAAAAAGCGCGATCGAAGACCAACTTCCCACCTACTCCTGTCCTCACTGTTACGGACATTGGGTAAGCAGCCACGATTACGAAAATTGGCAGCTAGAAAAGGGCTGGAAAACGCCATCGCCAGATGTGGTTGTGGAAAATATGGATTTAGATTTTGAAAGTCCCAGCCACGATAAAAAAGCGGGGTTGTGTCCCGACTGCAAACGTTACTTATCGCGGACCAAAATCCCCATCAAAAAGCCCTTTTTTGTGGAACGCTGTCCCTCATGCAACGGCATTTGGCTGGATGCTGGTGAATGGGATATCCTAATCCAACTTGGTTTGGAATCAGGTTTGGAAAAAATCTTTACCAGCGAATGGCAAAACGACTTATACGAAAAACAACAAGCGGAAAAAGAACGGGATGTCACCATTGAAAAGCTCGGTCGGGATTTGGCAGAAAAACTGTTTGAAATTGCCGATTTGTTAGAACAACATCCCGAAGGCGAGTTTGGCGTTGCCTATTTGATGCGCAGATTTGACAAGCAAGAGGAGCAGTAAGCCTATTTTTCCCTATTTAACTCGTTCTAAGACTTTCGCCATGACCCCCAATCCTTTGCTTTGCGTTGAAAACTTACGCATTGCCTATCCCTCACCAAACAACACACAATCCTCGGTATTTGCCGTGGATGGCGTTTCTTTCCAACTGCAAGCCGGAGAACGATTGGGATTGGTGGGAGAATCGGGAAGCGGCAAGTCCACCATTGGCAAGGCTGTGATGGGATTGCTTCCTGCTAAAACTCACATGGAAGGAAAGATCGAGTTCCAGCAAAGCTCCATTTGGGAAATGTCTCCCCAACAGTGGCGGCGGTTTCGGGGGGAATCGATTTCTTTGGTGTTTCAAGACCCCATGACCCGTCTCGACCCGTTGATGACTATTGGGGAACACTGTGTAGAAACCTTGCTGGCGCATCAATCCCATTTATCCCGGCGGGAGGCCAAGGAAAAAGCGATCGCGACTTTAGAAGCTGTTAAAATTGATGCCAATCGCTGGTCTCAATATCCCCACGAATTTAGCGGTGGCATGCGCCAACGGGTGGCCATTGCTTTGGCGTTGCTGCTCGATCCCAAAACCATTGTGGCTGACGAACCCACCACTAGTTTGGATGTGACCGTATCGGCACAGATTCTGGAAGAACTTACCCGGCTTTGTAACGAACGAGACGTGGCTTTGTTATTAATTTCTCACGATTTGGCGATGGTGGGTGAGTACTGCGATCGCATTGGCGTGATGCATCGCGGTTCTTTGGTAGAATTAGACGAAGCCCAGAAGGTTTTGTACCAGCCCCAACATGCTTACACGCAATCGCTTTTAGAAGCCGCTTTGCACGTTCGCGGTACCACCGAACAGAAGGAAGATTCTGCATCGGCAGCAGCTAATTCGGTACCTAGCGATAGCGAACCTAGCGAAAACAGCAACATGCCCCTGCTGCGGGTAGAAAATTTAGTCAAGCACTATACCCTAGAACCCAGTTTCCTAGAACGCTTGTTTTTGCGGCAAAGCGAAACCATCAAAGCGGTGGATGGTATTAGTTTTGATTTGTATCCAGGTGAAATTATGGGATTGGTCGGCGAATCCGGTTGTGGCAAAAGTACCCTATCGCGAACCATTTTGCAGTTGGTTCCTGCCAACAGCGGTCGGGTGTTTTTAGCCGGAAAAGAACTCACCAAACTCCCCAACTGGCAATTGCGTTCGGTCCGTCGGCACATGCAAATGATTTTTCAAGACCCGCTGGCTTGTTTGAATCCATTTATGCGCGTTGGCGAGGCCATTGCCGACCCGTTAAAAATTCACAAACTGGCTACACCAGAAGACATTCCCAACCGCGTGCAAGATATGTTGGAACGGGTGGGGTTAACCCCAGTGGATGAGTTTTGGCAGCGCTATCCTAGAGAACTATCTGGCGGCCAGCAGCAACGAGTGGCCATCGCCAGAGCTTTGGTGACCCGACCCCGACTTCTAATTTGCGACGAACCTGTGAGCATGTTGGATGCTAGCGTGCAAAGTCAGGTTTTGGAATTAATGTTGCAATTAAAAGAGGAATTTTACCTGACTTATTTATTTATTACGCACGACCTTTCGGTAGCGAAATTTTTCTGCGATCGCATTGCCGTTATGAATGCCGGTCAAATTGTAGAACAAGGCAATACTCAAGACATTTTCCACCATCCCCAACATCCCTACACTCAAAAACTACTAGCATCTGCGCCATTGCTAGCTGCCAGCGAGGCGAACAATCGATGATGTATGTATTTTGTACCAACAAATTTTTAAATTTTTATTTTTAGGCAGGTTGAATGTTTGAGCGAAGAAAATTTAAAAAAAACATTCCTTCCCCGAAAAATCTATCTCCCTCATTCTAACGATATTTTCTGGAAATGTCAACAAACAGGGAAATCTTCGGCATTCCTCCCACTCCTCCCACTCCTCCCACTCCTCCCACTCCTCCTCCTCTTCCCCAGCGCCAAAATATGCGATGATGGAGATTCGGAAACGCTTTTGCAGGAGAAACTGTCAAAAACATGAAGCTCATCGATAAGCAAGGTCGGTTGTTTGGCAAAATTAGCATCCTCGACATCGGTGCCATTTTGGTTATTCTGTTGGTCGTCGGGGGGATATTCTTTCTTCCAGGAAATTCCGGGTCAGTAGCAAAAGTGGGGAAAACCACCAAACCCGTACAATTGGATATTTTAGTACGGGGATTGAGCGCGCGCGAGCCCCAAAAGGTTATCCAAGATATGAAAAAAAACCAGAAAACCAAAATTGTTATTCGCAACCAACCCTACGGCGAAATTAATATTGAAAACATACAACAACTAGAACGACTAGTGGCAGTTCCCCAGCCGGATGGTTCTGTGAAAGCTTTACCAGACCCAACCAATCAGTTTAGTGCGAATCTGTTAATTACCGTAGCAGGACAAGCTAATATAACCGATAGCGGACCGGTTTTGGGCAATAGTAAATTAAAAATTGGGATACCAGTAGAGTTGGAAGGCAGAACCTATAATTTTAACGCGAGCGTTATTGATGTGCGTTTGCAAGAGTAGGCAAAACCATGGCAGCAAAAGGAAATTCTCCAGAAAATTATCCAGACAATTCCCAGCAGCTAACGCCGGAAGAGTTGCGATTGTGGCGGGAGAAAATTGCTGTTGCCAACCGCAACAATATTTTTTGCCACTGTCGCCAGTGCGGTTATGAATGGGTTGGTAACGATCGCGATCGCTGTTGTCAGTGTAGCAGCGAAGATGTAGAACGGATTGCTTGCTGGCAATTTCCCGATGGATAGTACCGAACAAGGGCGATCCGATCGTCAAGCAATTTTTTTTGCCACATATTGTCCGCAAATCGAATAAAATTCTGAAATTATGGAAGATGACGAGTTATTTTGGCGGTATTATTGGCTTTCAGGGATTTTGCTAGTGGCAGTACTGTTTTTCCAGAGTGTGTGGCTGGTGACCTCTCAGACCCATAGCCAGCCGGAGAAAGAACCAGTACCAAAAACGAAAAATATCGATCGCGATCGCTAGCTGTAACATTCTACCACCAAAAGCGCGATCGCACCTACAATAGAACATATAGAATCGCCAACGAAAAGGAAACAAAAACCAGCTATGGCAGAACAACAAGCAGAAAAAGGACAAGCAAAAAAGAAACCCATTAAAAAAGGCAGCTTGGTGCGCGTTGTGCGGGAAAAATTAGAAAACAGCCTGGAAGCACAAGCCAGCGACAATCGCTTTCCTTCCTATCTGTTTGACTCCGATGGAGAAGTGTTGGAAACCCAAGGCGAGTATGGTTTGGTGAAATTTTACGTTCCCACACCGGCTTGTTGGCTGCGTTTGGATCAGCTAGAGAAAACCGGCGGTAAGTAAAGACTATCCGGGAACTATCTAGCCATTCCCAACCAAACATGAAATATCGAAAAAACTGTAGGGGTGGTTTGCAAACTGCCCCTTATATCAAAATATTTGCAATTTTATTGAAAACACCATCGGTGTAGGGAACCTACCTTTCCCTGCTAACGAAATCAAATGACCCAGCAAGCTTCTTCTTCGCCAAAACCAACCCATCGCACCAACCGCGTTTCTGTTGTTGGTGCGGGCAAAGTTGGCAGTACCCTAGCCCAAAGAATAGCAGAAAAAAATATAGCAGATGTGGTGCTATTGGATATTGTACCGGGCATTCCCCAGGGAATTGCCTTAGATTTAAACCAAGCGCGGGGCGTAGAGCTTCACGATCGCGTTATTATTGGCACCAACAGCTATACCGATACCGTAGGGTCGGATATTGTGGTCATTACTGCCGGCAAACCTCGCAAACCGGGGATGAGTCGTTTCGATTTGGCGGTTACCAACGCACCCATTGTTATGGAAGCAGCCAAACAAGCCATAGCGCAATCTCCCAATGCGATTGTCATCGTGGTCACCAATCCCCTAGACGTGATGACCTATGTTGCCTGGAAAGCCACGGAGTTACCTAGCCATCGCATCATGGGAATGGCAGGCGTTTTAGATGCTTCCCGCTTTCAAAGCTTTATCGCCGCAGAACTCAATGTCTCCATCGCCGATGTGAAGGCATTGGTCTTGGGCGACCATGGCGATTTAATGGTACCATTACCCCGTTACTGTACCGTGCGCGGGATTCCGATAACCGAACTGCTGGATGCCGATTCTATTGAACGTTTGACCGAACGCACTCGCTATGCCGGTCAGGAAATCGTCGAACACATGAAAACTGGAAGTGCCTATTTTGCGCCAGCTTCTGCGGTTTCGGAAATGGTAGCGGCGATTTTGCAAGATAAAAAGCGGATTTTGCCAGCAGCAGCCTACCTGCAAGGGGAATACGACATTGAAGATTTATTTTTGGGGGTTCCCTGTTCTTTGGGTTGCCAAGGTGTGGAAAAAATCGTCAAACTAGATTTAACTTCTGACGAACTGGATGCTTTGCAATCGGCAGCTATGGCAGTTAAAAATAATATTTCTAGCGCCAAAACCATCCTAGCGGCTGGTGACGAATAACCCCAATTGCTAGATAATGGGTAAGTTTGCAGTTATGTAGGGAAACCACGAACACCGACCAATCGATTATGCGAAGTCTTTATTGCGGTCAACTTAGAAAAGAACATATAGGAAAAACCGTCACCCTTTGCGGCTGGGTAGACCGCCGTCGCGACCATGGCGGTGTTATTTTTATCGACCTGCGCGATCGCTTTGGGGTAGCGCAAATTGTTAGCGACCCCAGCCGTACCCCACAATCTTACGACGATGCAGACCGGCTGCGCAATGAATATGTGGTGCAAGTAAAGGGAACGGTAAGCGAACGACCTTCAGAATCGATCAATCCCAAATTGCCTACGGGGGAGGTGGAAATTTACGCCGAGGATATCCAACTTTTGAATCCCGTGCGCCGGCAGTTGCCTTTTCAGGTTTCCAGCAGCGAAATCGAGTCGGTGAGCGACCAGTTGCGCTTGCGATATCGCTATTTAGATTTGCGCCGCAATCGCATGATGCGCAATATCCAGATCCGCCATCAGGTGGTGAAAGCCATTCGTCGCTTTTTGGAAGATGAAGCCCAATTCACCGAAATCGAAACTCCGGTTCTCACGCGGTCTACCCCCGAAGGTGCGCGGGATTATTTGGTGCCTTCTCGGGTAAACCCAGGGGAATGGTTTGCTTTGCCCCAGTCGCCGCAACTGTTCAAACAGTTAATGATGGTGGCGGGATGCGATCGCTACTATCAAATTGCCCGTTGCTTCCGCGATGAAGACTTGCGCGCCGACCGGCAACCGGAATTTACCCAGCTAGATATGGAAATGAGTTTCATGTCTGTTGATGACATTCTTGACCTCAACGAAGCCCTCATCTGCCATATCTTTAAAACCGTGCAAGGCATTGACCTGCCGCGGCCGTTCCCGCGCCTTACCTACAACGAAGCCATGTCGCGCTACGGAAGCGATCGCCCCGACCGCCGGTTTGGGTTAGAATTAGTTGATGTCTCCGATATTGTCAAAGATAGCAGCTTTAAAGTCTTCTCCGGTGCCGTTGCCTCTGGCGGATTGGTGAAAGTTCTGCCCATTCCCAACGCCGACAACACCATTTCCAACGTACGTATCAAACCAGGTGGCGACCTATTTAAAGCAGCCACCGAAGCCGGTGCCAAAGGCTTGGCATATATTCGAGTTCGCGAAAGCGGGGAAATCGACACCATTGGTGCCATCAAAGACAACCTCACCGACGAACAAAAACAAGAACTACTAGCACGCACAGGCGCCCAACCCGGTCACTTGTTGCTATTTGGTGCTGGCGATACCGATACAGTTAATAAAACGCTCGACCATTTGCGTAAGCTTTTAGGAGAAGAGCTCAATCTCATCGATACCAGCAAAATCGACCTGGTCTGGATTACCGACTTTCCCATGTTTGAGTGGAATCCCGACGAACAACGTCTGGAAGCACTACACCACCCATTTACGGCCCCCAGACCGGAGGATGTAGGCGATATCAAAAACGCCAAAGCACAAGCCTACGACCTGGTTTACAACGGCTACGAAATTGGCGGCGGCAGCTTGCGCAACTACCAGCGGGAAGTACAAGAAAAAGTCTTTGAAGCTATTGGTTTGTCTGCCGAAGAAGCCAACCAGAAGTTTGGTTTTCTCTTAGAAGCTTTAGATTATGGCACGCCTCCCCACGGCGGCATTGCTTACGGGTTAGACCGTTTGGTGATGTTAATGGCAGGGGAAGAATCCATTCGCGATGTGATTGCTTTTCCCAAAACCCAACAAGCTCGTTGTTTGCTTACGGAAGCACCGGCTACGGTTGGCGAAGACCAACTCAAAGAACTGTATGTGGCTTCTACATACCAGCCGGAGTCGTCGGATAGTGAATAGATAGTAGATAGGGTGGTGGTGGGTTGATTCATTTGCCTGCTACCATCCTT
>CAYZHY010000123.1:0-10463 GCA_964477525.1 uncultured Geitlerinema sp.
TGCGAATCTGCGATCGCATTATTATCCAACTCTTGAATTGTATCCACCAGTTTTTGAATTGACTGTGCTTGTTGCTCTGTGGAATTAGAAATCTCTTGAGAACTACGCACCACTTCCTGCAAAGAAGCATACACGCCATTAAACGTTTCTGCCGATTGCTGGGATAAATGTACCCCAGATTGCATGGCTTCCGTTCCCGATTCGGTGGTTGTAGTAGTACTTTGAATTCCCGATTGAATCTGGGAAACCAAATCGTGAATTTTTTCTGCCGACTGGCGGCTGCGGTCAGCCAATTTGCGAATTTCCGAAGCTACCACCGAAAAACCTTTCCCCTGTTCCCCCGCACGAACAGCTTCTACTGCAGCATTGAGGGCTAGCATATTGGTTTGATTGGCTAGATTGCTCACCAGTTCGGTCACCGTACCAATTTCCCCAGTATTGTTATTAAGAGCGTTCATTTGCTCGTCAATCTTGGCGACGGAATCTTTTAAAATCTCCATCTGTTCCAACGTGGCATCGACTGACTTGGTGCCCCGATCCATGAGAGATAAAGCTTGTTCGGCTTGGGCTTTTGAAGTAGCTGTTTGTTCTGCCACCTGTTGGGCAAAATCTTGTAGCTGTTGCAGCCGTTCCATAGCATCATCTATCCAAGCTTTTCTTTGCTCTTGATACTCCAGAATTTTGTTCTTTTCTTGTAAAAGAGAATTTTTTTCCTCAATTTCCTGTTGCAGTTGTTCGGTTTGCAGAACGGTTTTGCCAGCTAAAGGACGCAACAACCAAATCATGCCGATACTTCCTACCACAGCTAAAAATACAATAATAATCAAAATATTGCGCAATCTCTCATTTAAAGATCCATACAGGGCAGCATTATCTCGAATGATAGCAATCCCCCAATTGCTGTTTTTTACTGGAAAATAAGCCATGGTTTGCGATCGCGTTGGAAAATCCCAAACGCCCTGCTCTCCGGAAATTGCCTTTGTCATGACATTAGCAACCTCCTCGGAAAGGGTTTCGCTGCCATCCTGCAAGGGAAAGAGCAAGTCAATATTGGTCCCTAGGCTGCTGGCAAGAATAATATCACCGGTGTCTCCCAATTCTTCTTGATAATCCTCAATCATCCTGCGCAAATTTCGGGTCCGAAATAGAACCACATCCGTTCCTACCCGATTTTCTTGGTTCTCGACAATCGGTGCCCCCAACACCAAGTAAGATTGCCCTTGAATATCGATCGGACCCTCAACGGTCACTTGGTTGGAAGTAGCAGGAGGGATAGACCAATATTGGTTGGGAATTTGTATGCCCACGCTAACCGCTAGCTGTTGGTTGCTTCCCAAGCGAGCAATTCCGGCAACAGCATCCGACTTGCGCAAGGCATCCTGCAAAATCGGGGAAATATTTTCTCGAAACTGCGGTGGTTCCAGCTCTCCTTGGTTGTATGCTTGTAAAAGCTGTCGCGCGCGGGTACGGCTGGTGATTTGTAGGGCAACGTTTTTGGCTTTAGAAAGAAATTCCTCGACCGCCATGGTACGGGTTTTGACGGTGGATTGTAAATTTTCTTTTTCTTTCGTTTGTAGTTGGTTGTATAACGGAAAGATACTGACGCAAGCAACAATTATGCTTGCAATAAAAATCCCTGCTCCCGACCATAAAGTAATATTGGTCCGTAATTGTCTGACGTTTTGGGAACTTTTATCGTTCATTTTTTTACAAAAAATAATTTACCATCGCTTTCGTTCGTAGATATGGCTATTGCGGTTCGATAGGCGAGGGGGTATTGCTTTTAGGTACGTGCACCAGCCGTTCGATTTCCTCAGCAGATGTGGGCAACTCAGAAGTTAGAACTTCATTTCCCGAGTTGGTAATTAAGACATCGTCTTCAATGCGAATGCCGCGCACATCTTGAAATTGCGCCAGACGTTCCCAATTAACTACTTCCTGGTAACGCTGCCGCCGTTGCGGGTCATTGAGAATCGCCGGTACCTGATAAAATCCTGGTTCGATAGTTACGAGCATGCCCGCTTGTAAAGGACGGTCTAGACGCAAAAAAGCCAAGCCAAAGCGATGGGAACGCTGTCTGCCGGGAGCATATCCCGCCAAATCCCCCAAATCTTCCATATCGTGGACATCCAATCCTACCAAATGCCCGACACCGTGGGGAAAAAACAAAGCATGGGCATCCATCTCTACCAAATCTTCTGGCTGGCCTCGCAAAATTCCTAAATCGATCAATCCTTGAGCAATGGTTTGAGCAGCAAGCAAGTGCAAATCCCGATATTCGATCCCCGGTTGGGCTTTTTCAATGCAGGCATCGTGAGCGGCCAATACCACATCGTATAAATCCCGTTGGGTAGAGGAAAAGCGACCGCTAACCGGCCAAGTTCGCGTTACGTCAGATGCCCAGCCTGTGGGTGTTTCCGCGCCAGCATCTGCTAGCAACAAATCTCCCGGTTGGATAGGATGGGTATAAACTTCATTGTGCAAGACTTCCCCATGCACCGTTACCACGCTGCTATAGGCACTGGTCATATTGTGGCCTAGGAAAATTCCTTCTAAAGCTGCACGAACTTCTGCCTCGGTGTGGGCGTGGGGCGTTGCTGCCATGGCGGCTTGATGGGCATGGGCAGTAACCGGCGTGGCTTTCCGCAACTCTTGCAGGGCGGCTCGATCGTGACACAGACGTAGGGAAACAATAGCTTCGGCTAACGCCCGATCGCGATGGGATAGAGGCCAGTCTACCGTTCTTTGCAAAGTTTGTGTTTGCTGTTGGCGGATGCCGTCGTCGGTATGAGGAATGGTAGCGGCACCATCAGCATTTTGGGAAGCTGCTGCTAGCTCAAATGCTGCATCCACCCCCATGGCAGCTGCAATGTCGTCGCGTTGGGGCATTTCTCCATGCCATAAAGTTTCCGCGGGGTCGGGATTATCCACATACAGTTCTGTGCGGTTGCCATCCAGGCGCAAAATCGCATTTTCTACGTTCAAGCCGCCAAAATAAAGAAAATGGCTGCTGGCACGAAAAGGAAATGTATTGGCTGGAAAATTGCGCGGGGGTCGCTTTCCCGACCACAACATCACCGGGTATGGAAGTTGCTGGGTGAGGTTGCTCCTGCGTTGCTGTAGGATGGATACGTCGGGGGTTGCTAGTTGGTTGCTCATGGGAATTTTTTGACAACGACAAATCGTTGGCGGCTGCCAATCGAGGTTATTCTTTGACCAAAACGCCGTTTAGGAAAATATCGGCCAGGGTTTCCGCCATTTCCTGCATGGCTTTGGGAGAATTTCCATCTTCTAAAATGGTAGAAGAACTAAATCCGGCAATGGTAAACATACCCAGGAAAATTTTGGCTACATGTTTGGGGTTGAGGGGGCGATAAATGCCGCGGTCGATGCCGGTTTGGATAAAAGCTTCGGTAACATCCATCATTTTTTCAATGACTTCTTCTTGAATGCGATCGCGCAAATCCGGATGAAATTGGGCTTCTAAAAAACAAACTCGCATCAGATCGTTGTTACGATCGAACGATAGCAGGCGTTGTTTCATCACTTGGGAAACCGCCTTGTAGCTGCCCATTTCGCTCAATGCTGTTAGCAAATCGGTTAGCACTTCTACCCAGCCTTGGGTTGCTACTTCTACCAAAATGGCCTTTTTGTTGGGAAAATGACGAAATAGGGTTCCTTCAGCTACATTGGCCGCTGCTGCCAAATCCCGGGTAGTTGTGCCATCATATCCATGGTGCGCAAACAGACGCAGAGCTGCTTGCAAAATTCGTTCCCGACCATCCACTTGGGATGGCGGATCGGTAGCTGAAACTTCTGGAGATTGAACGTTTGGTGACTTGTCCATAAAGGTTCCTTTTTTTTCTAAACGACTGCATCCGGTACTATCATTGTCCGATTTGAAATTCTATCTCCCAAAAAAAGTTTCTAACTTCTTTACATTGTAGATTTATGTCTGTCAATATCGGTTTGACTTCTCAATCAACCCCAATGCGTTTGAAAAGCAAAATTTCCTTTTTCTGGCAACTATGGCGGCGCGTCGGTATTGCTGTCGTCGCTTTGAGTATGTTTTGCTGGAGTGGATTGGTGGCACCAGCTTATGCCGAACCAACCAATACCTCCCAGCGTTCCATTCAACCCTATTTGGAACGGGTTAGCGAAAGCATTAGCGAATTTCGCCTGGATAATGGGATGAAATTCATTCTCATGGAGAGACATCAAGCACCGGTAATTTCCTTTGTTACCTATGCTAACGTAGGCGGGGTCAACGAACCGAAAGGGAAAACCGGTGTTGCTCATTTTTTGGAACATTTAGCCTTTAAAGGCACCAACAAAATTGGTACGGAAAATTACGAAGCAGAACAACCCCTTCTGAAAAAACTCGACCAAATTGAAAAACGCAAGCAAGCCGCCAAGGCAGCCGGGAACACTCAGAAGCTCAAACAATTGGAGAAACAGTTTCAAAAAATACAGGAGAAAGCCAATAAATACATCGTACAAAATGAGTTTGGTCAAATTGTGGAAAAATATGGTGGCGTTCGTTTAAATGCCGCTACCTCTGCCGATGCAACGCGATATTTTTACAATTTTCCGGCTAATAAATTGGAATTGTGGATGTCTTTAGAGTCGGAACGCTTTTTAGAGCCGGTTTTTCGGGAATTTTATAAGGAAAAACAGGTGATTCTAGAAGAAAGACGCTTGCGTACTGATAATTCTCCCGTTGGAAAATTAATTGAAGAGTTTCTGGAGACGGCGTTTCAGAAGCATCCCTACGGGCAACCAGTGATTGGCTATGCGGAAGATTTGCGCAGTTTGACCCGAGAAGATGTGCGCGATTTTTTCCAAACTTACTACGTTCCTAGCAATTTAATTATGGGGATTGTGGGCGATATCGATCCAAAACAGGTGAAACAACTTGCCGAAACCTATTTTGGTCGCTATCCCGAACAGCCAGAACCACCCAAAGTCACGACTGTGGAACCTCCACAAGAAGAACCTCGGGAAGTAACGTTGCGGTTGCCTTCCCAGCCTTGGTACTTGGAAGGTTATCACCGCCCGGCATTAGACCATCCTGATAGTACCATTTACGATGCGATCGCGGGGATTTTGAGTAGCGGTCGTACGTCACGTTTGTACAAATCTTTGGTTGAACAGAAGCAAGTAGCGTTAAATGCCCAAGGATTTAATGGCTTTCCCGGCGATCGCTTTAAGAATATGATGTTGTTTTATGGGAGAACGGCTCCCAATCGTTCGGTAGAAGAACTGGCAAATGCCCTCCACGCAGAAATCGAGCGCTTGAAAACCGAACCCGTAACTTCTGAAGAGTTGGAGAAGATCAAAGCTCAATCCCGTGCCAGCTTGCTACGACAGTTGGATTCCAACCGAGGCATGGCCGATCTATTGCTGGAATACGAAGCCAAAACCGGGGATTGGCGCAATTTATTTTCCGAACTGGAAGCCATCGAACAGATTACCGCTGAAGATATTATGCGGGTAGCCAAGGAAACTTTCCAGCCGGATAACCGCACTGTTGGTAAAATTTTGCCTGAGGAGTCTTAAGGAAAGAGGGGGCATGGAGGCATCGGAGCATTGGGGCTTCGGAGCTTTGGAAAAAAACAGTTCCGGCTTGCATTTCTATCTCCCAGGCTCCCAGGCTTGATAAGCTCAGAGACTATGGATTGACTTCCCTCATTTGCCATTCGAGGGATGCTTCTGTTTCCTCTAGTTCGTAAATATAGCGATTTTGCGGTTCGCCCCGTAATAGCAGGTAGTCTACTTTAACGGGGTCGAGCAGCAACAAACAAAAGTTATCGAGGGGTTGGGTGGGATCGGGGGCTGTGTTTTCAAAAGCTTCTTGGGGGGTGCTATTGCGATCGCTACCGGGGGGCGGCCAGGTAAACTGGTTTCTAGCTGGATCGGATATATTTTGCCAAGTGGTATAGCGGGCTTTTTGGAGGGGTTCTTCTTGCCGATTGGCATCGACCAAGTCAAGGGTGCCTAACAGGCGAAACTGTTCGCGCGTTTTGGGAAAATACCAGCAAGCTTCCGACCAGCTATTTTGTTGTATTTGGGCGATTTTTTCGCTGCGAATATCGGTAATAAATTTGAGTCGGTCGGTGTTTTCTAAAAATCCTCGAAACACGACGGTGCGGTTAGCTGGTCTACCGCTAAGATCGAGAGTGGCTAGTTGCAAGTAACGTGCGTACACCAGGCTACGATTGCGGTGCAAAGCACGTGACAAGGGCGATCGCCAGGGAGCAGTGGTCATAGATGTATATAAAAATGAGTGAAATTAGCGTTTTTCAAAAGACTCAGCTGCAAAACAGCACGATAATGAAAAGGTTCCTGCTACTGTTGTAGCCTAGCATCGTTAGAATGGCAAAGATAGCAATTGCCTTTTTAGACATTTCATAATCGTAGTAGTACGGAGATGGGGAAAAGTGGAAAAAGGGGATGATTGTTACTTCTCCCAAGTTCCCAGGCTCCCATGCCCCCATGCTTTACTTGAGCTAGCATTTTCAAATGTAGCAAAAATATAAAAAATCTAGATTTAAGGAGTGTAAATTGTATGTTGCCGTATCAAGGTATTCCATCGCGAAAGCAACGCCAGCGTTGGTTGGCACCTTTTTTGGGGGTAGCTACTTTACTATTTTTGCTGCTGGTGCGATCGCCGGCAAGTGCTGCTATGCCCAAACACTATACCGAGTTGGAATTTCCGCCTCTACCGGAAATTCAAGTTCCTGAATACGAACGCTACCAGCTCGATAATGGTGCGGTGGTGTTTTTGCTTCAGGATCGGGAACTGCCTCTGGTGGAAGGTAGGGCTTTTTTCCATACGGGCAAACGTTTGGAACCAGAAGATAAAGTGGGTTTGGCTAGTCTCACCAGCGAAGTAATGCGTTCTGGCGGCACCAAACAGCATTCTGCTGATGAGTTGAACCAAATTTTGGCACGAAAAGCAGCGGCGGTGGAAACTTCTGTGGCAAGAACTTACGGCAAAGCTACGTTTAATGCCCTCAGCGAAGATAAAGAACTGGTGATGTCGCTGTTTGCTGAGGTGTTGCGCCAACCTACTTTCGACCAACAGAAGTTAGAACTTGCCAAAACCCAACGACGCGGTCAGATTTCCCGTCGAAACGATGACCCCAGCGATATTGCCAGCCGGGAGTTTCGCAAGTTGGTCTACGGCGACCAAAGCCCCTACGCTCGTACCATGGAGTATAGCACCATTGAAAATATTTCCCGCGCCGACTTGATTGATTTTTACCAGCAATACATGCATCCCAATAATATGATTTTGGGGATTGTGGGAGATTTTGACATGGATCGAATGCGATCGCTGGTGGAAGAGAAATTTGCCGATTGGGAACCACTACCCGATTTGGATGTGCGATCGCTGCCGGAAGTAGAACAAGCTCGCAAAAGCGGTGTTTTTAAAGTCGATCGTCCCCAGCTAAGCCAAAGTTACGTACGTTTGGGACATTTGGGAGGCAAAATCAGCAGCCCCGATTTTCCGGCTCTCAGCGTGCTTAACCAAGTTCTCAATGGGTTTGGCGGTCGCTTGTTCGACCAAATTCGTTCCCAACAAGGTTTGGCTTATTCTGTCTACGGTCTTTGGCAACCCCGTTACGACTATCCTGGTTATTTCGTAGCTGGCGGTCAAACCCAATCGCAAACGACAGTTCCTTTCATTAAAGCGATTGTCAAGGAAATCAAAAAAGTGCGGCAAGAACCCATTACCGCTGAAGAACTCAACTTTGCCCAGGAATCGACCCTCAATTCCTTTGTCTTTAACTTCGACAGCCCCGAAAAAACGCTATCGCGGTTGATGCGATACGAATACTACGGCTATCCTCAAGACTTTATCTTCCAGTATCGCGAAGCTGTGGAAAATACCACCATCGAGCAGGTGCAACAAGCTGCCCAAAAATACTTGCATCCTGACTGTTTGGTGACTTTAGTGGTGGGCAATACAGATGCCATCGAACCACCTTTAAGCAGTTTGGGAGAAAACGTGCAAGTGGAATCTATTGATATTTCCATTCCCAAACCTCAAAAGAGTTAGAGAATAGGGATATGGGAAGATAGAGAGATGGGGGAAATATGATTGAACAGATTCTCCCATGCTCCCTCCCATGTTTTCACACTCGGTACGCTCCCACACCTCGACAAACTACCGGTGCAACCAAGGATTGCTAACGCGATCCAACTCCTGACTGTCTGTCGAATCGAGCTGCCAACCCAAAGCTCCAGCGTTTTGTTTGGCTTGATCGGCATTTTTCGCACCTGGGATGGGGATCGCTCCCCGGGTGATGAGCCAGTTTAAAGCTACTTGTGCTGGGGTTTTTTGGTATTTTTTGGCAAGTTGGCGCAAGCAATCAATGACGGGAGATATTTTGTTCAAGCCGGAGGTCTTAAAACGTGGGTCTACACTGCGGGCACCACCAGGTTTTTCCTCACCGGTATATTTTCCAGTCAGCAGACCTTGGGCTAGAGGGCTGTAGGCAATAATGGTTATTCCCAACTCTTGTGCTGTATCCCAAATCCCATTGCTTTCAATTTTGCGGTGTAGCAGGGAATATTGTACTTGATTGCTGGCAAGGGGAACGCCGCGTTTTTGTAACTGTTCGTGGGCTGCCCGCATTTCACCAGCAGAGTAGTTGCTGACGCCAACTGCTTCGATACGCCCTTGTTTGACCTCCTCTGCTAAGGCATCCATGAGGGTTTCTTGACTCATAAAGAAGGTAAAGGGCACGTGTACTTGATATAAGGGAATGCTGGAAACTTGCAACCGTTGCAGGCTTTCCGTGAGGGCATCTACGACAGACTGACGAACAATTCGCCAGGGAAAGGGAAAATATTTGGTGGCGATCGCTACTGGCATGTCGCTTTCTCGGGCAAATTTTCCCAACAAACGTTCTGACTCGCCCAATCCATATACTTCGGCCGTATCGAAAAGGGTAATGCCTGCCTCGACGGATGCTTGAAACGCTTCTCGAACTTGGTCTTCGTCGTATCCCGTGCCATAATCCCAAAATAATCTATCTCCCCAAGACCAAGTTCCCACGCCTAGGGGCGTTACTTGCGGACCGTGGTTTCCTAAAGGTACTGTAGAAAGTGCAGTAGATGTGGTATTCATTTAGAGCTTGATAACAGCGATCGATAATCCGTCGTATAGCAAATTTAGCAAATTTGGCAAAAAAAATCATTTCTGGCAGTAACGGCTATCGGAACGCCGTTGGTTTTCTCTCGAACGATTGAAAAGCGATCGCTTGTCGAGTTAAAAAATATAGCTCGCTATCAAAGCCACTTCATCGATGAAGGATGCACGAAAAACAAATAAAGTGTATTTGGTCGTGAAAATAATGGCCAAGTAATCTAACATTACATGCTGCTATTCCGCATCCATTTTTTGTATAAGTATAATTTGTATCATAAAAAACTGCAAAGCTTAAATCGCAATTTTACGTTATTTTATACCATTTCTGACAGAAAGCGATCGCTTTAGATTTCCCCAATCCCTACCTTTGGCAATATTATGGCAAGCCTTCATAAAGAGAACTTTCATTTCGATCGATTACAGAGTTTGAAGGAAATGGTATGGGAGATTGCAGTTGTTTGAATAGCTTTTCAAGAGTGCAGTTTATAGCAGATCCGTATTTTTTGCTATTGTTTGAATTTTCCTTGTACAATTTGTTTTTAAAGACAAGTAGAGGACATACAAACGATCATGTTTTTGGTTGCGATCGCGGGACCACCAGCTACAGGAAAAAGCTATTTGGCACAACTGCTAGGTCAAACATATACGCTTCCTTATTTTGGCAAAGATACGTTCAAGGAAATGATGTTTGATGAGTATGGAACTCTAGCAGATTGGCAAACATCGCGTTTTTTTAGCCGTACCAGTATCGAAACGTTAAAAATTATCAGCCAGCGTTTGGCAAGTTGTGGCCTTTCCCATATTGTGGAAGCCAATTTCAAACCGCAATCTGATAGCGCGTACTTGCAAAAACTCCAACGAGATTTTGGTATTGATATCGTGCAAGTCCAAATGAAATGCGATGGCAATGTTCTGACCCAGCGATTTTTATCCAGAGCAAAATCGAGAGAAATGCACCCAGGACATCAGGGATTGCAATTTTTCGATCGTATAAAAGATGTTTTGGCCAAGGGAGAATTGGAACCGTTGCAAGTACCGTCGGAAGTGATTTCGATCGATACCACTGATTTTCAAAAAGTGGATTATTCTTCTGTTTTTGCAGCTATAAAACACCGAATTTAATCGATATGCCTTTTTTTAACCCATCAAGTATGCTTTTTTCAATTCTCACAGCTTGTTGTTGGTATCGATGGGGAAGGACCCCTACTAATACCATTTCCTAAATAGTCTGCAAGAAATAATAGGGGCATCTTTTTAGGGGCGCTCGCGCGTTGAACCCCTACCAGGGAAATCGGGACATCCC
>CAYZHY010000124.1:0-10275 GCA_964477525.1 uncultured Geitlerinema sp.
TGGTATCGTCAGACTCGTCGGATTCGCTGGCATCTGCTAAATAAGCCGGAGAATTCCCTTGCGGTGAATACCAAGGTTGTTCTTTGACTTGTACTTGAATGCGGTTGCTAGAAGTAGAATGGGTTTGGGATTGGCTATTTTCCGAGATAGCGTTGGCTTGTGCAGGAACCATCAATCCGCAAATGGCGGCTAGAGTGAGGCTTACAGAACTTTTGATATACATAGACAACAGTTAGTGCTTTGAACGACAATAGATTCCCCGGATCGATCGATTCCCAACGCGCAAAACCGACATGGGAACTTGTTTGCCAGGTTAACAATAGAAACAGTTTCGCGTTGGTGTGCTTCTTTGTCAATAAAAATAACAAATAATTGAAGAAAATTTGCAATTTTTGGGCAAGGAGGTAGGGAACAGCAAACCAGAGTCAATTTCTGTTTGTGAACCCTTCTCCCAAACTAGCGCGGGAATACCTGAATGGCTTCTGGGTCGATCTGCAAAGCAACCTGGGTGCCGATGGGAAGGCTATTTTTGGCTGCCAAGCGAGCGTGGAGTTCTCGGCCAGAAGGAGTTTGCAGGCAATACCGGTGTTCCCTACCTAAAAATTGGCGATCGCGAATGGTCACGCTGGCGTTTTCTTGCGGGGTAAGCAGCAAATCTTCCTGGCGAACCATCAAATCGGCGGTATCCACTTCGGCACTATCTTCGTTGAGGGGAAAACATCCCACTTCCGTTTCCCATACTTCCCCTTTACGAATGGCAGGTAGGAAATTGGCTTGGGTAACAAACTCGGCAACGAAGCGCGAGGCAGGATGGCTGTAAATTTCTTCTGGAGTTCCCAACTGTTCTATGCAACCTTGGCGCATCAACGCCACCCGATCGCATACCGACAAAGCTTCTTCCCGGTCGTGGGTCACAAAAATCGCCGATGTCTCCGTACTTTTGAGAATTCCTCGCACTTCTTGCCGCAACCGCAAGCGAACTTGAGCGTCCAAATTGCTTAACGGTTCGTCTAGTAGTACCATAGCCGGATACGGAGCTAAGGCCCTGGCTAAAGCTACCCGCTGCTGCTGACCCCCAGAAAGTTCGTGGGGATAGCGTTTGGCCATGCCTTCCAATCCCACCAAGGACAAAACTTCAGCCACGCGCTTTTGATTCGAGGAAATCAAATTTCCCTGGCGTTTGGCATGGTTCAGTCCAAAGGCAATATTTTTATGGACATTTAGGTGGGGAAATAAGGCATAATCTTGAAATACCATACCTACATTGCGCTTTTCTGGTGGTACCCATTGGCCACCGCCGGCAACGCGATCGCCATCGATATCGATCGTACCGAGTTGGGGCGTTTCAAAACCGCCAATCAAACGCAATAGGGTGGTTTTGCCGCAGCCAGAAGGACCCAGCAATCCCAAAATTTCCCCGCCAGCCAATTCCAAATCCACCGATTCTACGGCTGGTGCTTGGTTGCGAGCAAATTGTTTGGTAATACCTTCTAGGTGAAGAATGACAGCAGCCATCTAGATGCAGGAACCTCGCAATAAATGCATGCCAAATGAAAACCTTATAGAAAGTGTTTTTCAATTTTACAATAGATTGCTAGTTTGTAGTAGGATAGTACGGTTGGACTTTTTGTTGCGATAGGTGAGGTTTTCCAACTGAATCACCGTCTCGTTAAATAGAAAAATTTCTATTAAGTAAATGGTATTCCATATGGAAAAGTCTCTATTGAGCGATTTGCGCGCGCTGCCGAAAAACAGCTATTTGCGCCTGGGTCGCTGGCTGCCTGGGGGGTGGACGATTTTGGTCGCTGCGATCGCGATCGCAATTGCTACCCCCATTTTGTTTGTCTTTGCCAACATTTTTGCCGACCCCCAGGTCTCGTTTGGTCAAGAAAATACGACCAGCCTGTGGCAGCATTTGGCACAAACGGTCCTAGGAGATTATATCCAAAATTCGTTGGTGTTGATGCTCGGCGCTAGCCTCGGTGTGTTGGTTATCGGTGTGGGAACGGCTTGGTTGGTGGTTACTTGTCGTTTTCCGGGAAGCCGTATTTTTGAATGGGCGTTGTTGCTGCCTTTGGCCGTTCCTACCTATTTGCTAGCTTATACCTATACAGATTTGTTGGGGGTTGCCGGTCCGGTTCAGCAGGGAATTCGTGAGTGGTTGCAAGTTAGTTACGGGGACTATTGGTTTCCTTCGATTCGTTCCATGGGAGGCGCGATCGCTCTATTTGCGTTTACCTTATATCCCTATGTATACATGCTGGCGCGGGTGGCTTTTTTGGAACAGTCGGGATGTATGTTGGAAGCTAGCCGTTCCTTGGGATGCGGACCTTGGCGCAGTTTTGTGACGGTGGCGTTGCCTTTAGCCAGACCAGCCATTGCGGCGGGATTGTCGCTGGTTATGATGGAAACGCTCAATGATTTTGGTACGGTCCAGTATTTTGGTATCAATACTTTTACCACAGGAATTTACAATACTTGGTTTGGTATGGGCGATCGGGTAGCAGCTTCCAAACTGGCAGCGTTTTTGATGCTATTTGTTTTTATTTTAATCGTTCTGGAACGCTTCTCCCGCCGTCGCGCCCGCTACTACCAAGCTACTGGCAGCAATCGCGTGGTTCCCCCTTACCAACTTTCGGGATTTCGCGCAGCGGGGGCAAGTTTGGCTTGTTTGCTACCCTGTGGCATGGGCTTTTTGCTGCCAGCTGGTATTTTATTGAAAATGTCGATCGACAATCTTCAGACCTTCGACCATCGCTTCTGGGAACTGTCGCGACACAGCTTTGGGCTGGCCAGCGTAACAGCCATTTTAGGGGTAGCGATCGCAATGATTATAGCCTACGGCGTGCGGTTGCAACCCAACGCTCTCATGCGGCTATCGGCCAGGGTAGCTTCCATGGGGTATGCGATTCCTGGTGCGGTCATTGCTGTGGGGATTTTGATTCCCATGGGCAATTTGGATAATTCCATCGATGCTTGGATGCAATCGCACTTTGGCCTTTCTACTGGTTTGCTGTTTAGCGGGACGGTTTTTGCTTTAATTTTTGCCTATATTGTCCGTTTTTTGGCGGTTTCCTTCGGTACGGTCGAATCCAGCCTCAACAAAATCCATCCCAATTTAGATGCTGCTGCCCGTTCTTTGGGGCACAATACCACCAGTACGCTGCTGCGCGTTCACATGCCTATGATGGCTAGCAGTTTGTTGAGCGCTGGGATGCTAGTATTTGTGGATGTAATGAAAGAATTGCCCGCTACAATTATTATTCGTCCTTTTAACTTCAACACGCTGGCGGTACGGGTGTATAATTTAGCTTCTGACGAACGACTCGCCGAAGCCGCTGCCCCAGCTTTGGCAATTGTGTTGGTTGGGATTTTGCCAGTTATCTTGTTAAGCTGGCAAATTTCGCGCGCTCGGCAGTAGTTGTCAAGCAATTTGCAATTAAACTGTTAGGGAATGTAGCATAACTATGCGAAGACTGGCGATCGCTATTTTTCTAGCAACGACCTTGGGATGGGTCGCTACAGGGTGTCGGGAACAAGACAACATGGCTTTGTTGACCGAAACCAAAGAATGTTTGGAATGCAATCTATCGGGTGCAGAACTGGCAAATGCCGAATTAAAAACTGCTAAGCTCAACTTTTCTAATTTAAGCAATGCGAATTTGGCAAACGCTGATTTAACGCGATCGCTATTAGATAGTGCAAACTTACAAGGAGCCAATCTTAGCAATGCCAACCTTACTCGCGCTGCTCTAACCAATGCCAACTTTAAGGAAGCCGATCTGTCGGGTGCTAACTTAGAAGGTGCATTTTTACGCGGTACCGATCTGCGCAATGCCAATCTCAGCAACGCCAACCTACAAAATGCCGATCTCAGCAATGCCCAGCTGTCCGGCGCTAACTTAGCAGGAGCTAAGTTGCAAGGGGCGATTATGCCAGATGGTTCCGTTAAAAAACCGGAAGAATCGCAACCTGATTCAAAGAACAAAACGGATAGGTCTTAGGAGTATGGGGGCATGGGAGTATGGGGGGGAATAATTAATCGATACAATTTTTCATTTCCCCAATTCCCACGCTTTTTATATGCCAACCTACTGCCAACCAGCTTGTTGCATGATTCGCAAGGCTTGCGGATTGTTTTTACCAAAGACAGCCGCACTCACATCATCTTCTTTAAACTGACCAAAGTTCGCTAGTTCTTTATCGAGGGGAACGTTGGCGCGTACGGGATATTCGTTGTTGCCCTTGGCAAAGATTTCTTGGGCTTGATAGCTAACCAAATATTCCAAAAAGGCTTGGGCAGCTTCGGGATTGGGAGCCGTCCGCACAACGCCAGCACCGCTAATATTTACGTGAGTTCCCCTGCCGCGCTGGTTGGGAAAGAAAGGCGCGACTTTACGGGCGATTTCGCGATCGCTTTTGTTGTCGGATTCTGCCAGTCGGGCGAGGTAGTAGGTATTGGCGATGGCAATGTTGCCCACACCAGCAGCACAAGCACGAATTTGGGCCGTATCGTTGCCGGTGGGTCTGCGGGCGAAATTGCTGACCAAGCCTTGACACCACTCTAGGGTTTTTTCAGGACCGTGAGCGGCAATTAAAGAACCAACCAGGGATTGATTGTAAATATTGCTGGAAGAACGGACCAAAATTTGCCCTTCCCATTTCGGGTTGGCTAAGTCTTCGTAGGTAGATAAGTCAGTAGGATTGACGCGATCGCGGTTGTACATAATCACGCGCGCCCGTTTGGATAGCCCGAACCAATGACCCTCCGGGTGGCGCAAGTAAGAAGGAATGACGGATTCTAGAGTTTCCGATTGGATGGGGGCAAACAAGCCTTCGCGGTCGGCACGCCACAAACGACCGGCATCAACGGTCATCAAGACATCGGCGGGGCTATTTCTACCTTCGCTTTTGATGCGTTCGATCAGTTCGTCGGAACCAGCTTCGATGACATTGACCCGAATGCCAGTTTGTTCGGTGAAGCCGTTATAAAGTCGTTCGTCGGTGTCGTAGTGGCGGGAGGAGTAGAGGTTCAAAACGCCACTTTGGGCGAGTTGGAAAGATGGTTGCTGTTGGGCGCCAGCGCGAGAACCTCCAGCGATTTGGGTTAGGGTCAAGGCGGCGAGGGCGGAACCGCCGGTTAAAAAGGCACGTCTGGTCAGTTTGTTCATGGTGAATGTTGGTTGAGGTAGGATACCAAGCTGCTTGTGGAGACCAATTTCAGCCAGTAGCTATCTATATCTTAGATATTGTAGCGTTTGATGCAATAGATTCTCGATCGTTTTTGGCGGAATTTGGGAAATCAAGGTAGGATTGGTTTTTTGGATCGGGGGCGCGTACTGTAGCGGTTTATTTTATTGAAAATGATTTTTATTTTTTCGGCAAGGACGGTGTTATTCACTGTAAGATCGAAAGACTGAGTGTTGAATTATATCGAAACGACCGTCCATGACAGCAACGACCATTCCACAACTACCCACCCAAGAGGAAGCTCTTTCCCTCATTGATACGGTTATTCAGCGATCGCAAGCTGAAGGGGTTTTTGTCACTTTTCAAGCGGCGAATGAGAGTCTCAGCCGTTTTAGCGAAAATCAAATTAGTCAAAATATTCAAACCAACCAAGCTAAGCTGACGGTTACCAGTTCTTACGGGCAACGCAGCGCTTCGGCGGCAACCAGCGAATTAGATATAGAAGCGATCGCGCAAACGGTACGGCGATCGGAAGAATTTGCTCAAATTGCCCCCCAAGACCCGGAATGGGTGCCTTTGCTGGAACCGCAAACCTACGAAGACCGACAGCCAGCTTTTGACAGGTCAACGGCGAATTTATCTCCTATTGCTAGGGGAGAAATGGTCCAACAGGTGTGCGATCGCACTTCTAAAGCCGGGGTGAATGGTTCCGGAACGCTTAGCAGCGAAGCCTCGGTATTGGCGATTGGCAATTCTTTGGGATTGCGGGCATTTCAGCAAAACACCCAAGCCAATTTTAGCGTTACTGCTCGCATCGATGACGGTTCCAGTTGGATGCGCCGCAGTGCTTGTGCGGTGGGAGATTTGCCCATTTTGGAACTCACGGAAAACGCGATCGAGCGTGCTTGTCAGTCCCGCCAGCCCCGAGAAATCTCACCAGGAAAATATCCGGTGGTCTTTGAAGGAGCGGCTTTGGCAGATTTGCTGTTTTTTCTTATTTTTAATTTAGACGCACGGGCAGCAGACGAAGGGCGTTCTTTCATGTCGCGTTATAACGAAAGCGGCGAGGTAGTGGGCGATCGCGTGGGCGAATCTTTGTTTAGTTCGTTGGTACAAATCTCCCGCCATCCGGGGCATCCGGCGTTGCAAATGAGTCCGTTTTTCCGAAATGGTTTGCCCAATTCCTATTTGGAGATTGTGCGAGATGGGGTACCGCAAGCGTTGAGTTACAGCCGCTACTGGGCGCAAGAAAAAGGAAAAGAGCCTACGGGGATGTTTTTGCCGGTGGTGATGGCTGGTTGCGATCGCAGTACGGCAGATTTGATTGCCCAGACGGAACGGGGGATTTTTGTGAGTCGTGCTTGGTATGTTCGTTACGTGAATCCGCGCACTTTAGAAGTAACGGGGATGACGCGCGACGGTACGTTTTGGATTGAGAATGGGAAACTGGCTTATCCCATTAAGAATTTGCGGTTCAATCAGTGTTTGCCGGATATGATGGCACAGGTGGATGCGTTGGGAACGCCACAAAGATACGGTGCTAGCGTGGTTCCCAGCGTGCGGGTGCGCGAATTTCACTTTAGTAGCGTTACGGATAGCGTATAAGGGAAATAATGACTTTAGAAAAGCGCATTGCCAATCTATTTCGCATGAGCGATGAGGTATGGCAGCGACATACTAATCCTAGGAGCGTTTGGAGTCGTACGACTGCTTTGCCGTTGTTGGTAGTGGCGGTTTGGAGTCGTGCGTGGTGGGGATGGTGGTCGTTGGTGCCTGTTGCGATCGCGCTTTTCTGGATTTGGGTCAATCCCCGTTTGTTTCCCAAACCGGCTTCGACAAATAATTGGGCTTCCAAGGCAGTACTTGGGGAGCGGGTGTGGAGCGATCGCGATCGAGTTCCCGTTCCCCAGCACCACCGCCGCGTTCCTCACATTCTCAATCTTATTTCTGGGTTGGGGTTGCCGTTTCTTATTTGGGGATTGGTGGCGTTTCATTTTTGGAGCGTTTTGTTGGGGGTTTGTTTGGTTAATTTGGGCAAGTTCTGGTTTTTGGACCGCATGGTTTGGCTTTATGAAGATATGAAAGATGCAACGCCGGAGTATGGAAGTTGGTTGTATTGAAGGTAAAAAACTAGCGTTCAACGCCTGACAGGGGCATTTTTTTAGGGGCACTTCGCGAAGCGCCCTACCAGGGAAATCGGGAAATCCCCAAAAATCATTGTTTTTCAGAAATGGTATAAGGTGTGAATATTCCTATCTACTCCCCGAAGGAGACGGAAACAGCCATAAAGTAAGTACTAATAATTTAGCCGCTCTTGACGATTCGCCATTTCTTTGGCTTCCTCTTTAGACCAACACAAATCGGGAGTCAGGTCAGCTACTTCCTGAAAATGCTGTTCGACCAAGTTACTTCCCGTTACTCTATCAATTAAGTTAGCCACAACTTTGCAGCAAGAGTGTGGTTCCTTCAACACCTGGCGTTCGCTAAAGACAATAACGAACCAATCATTACTGAGAACCTCATTCAACCGAGTACCACCATCGCGATCGCTGGTGCTACGAATCAATTTTAATGTCTTTTGACTATTACTATTGGGATATTGACGTGGCGTGTAAGGTTCGTCGATTTCAATATCAATGCTTAACGGATAAGTTGAATCGATATAGGCAAAATCAGGAATTCGAGATTTGGTTCCCGAGATATGATATAAACTATAAATTTTATCCCCAAAATATTGATAAAGCAAACGCGGAAACATACCATTGATTTCAGCATAGCCTCGCGGATCGAATCTTTTTGTATCTACTGGTTCACCTAATGGCGAAGGTTTTAATTGTTGTGCTTGTTCGCGAAACTTTTTCAATCGCCATTCATCAATTTTTGCTTGGTGTTCTTGCTTAATAATCTTGTTGTGTTGCTCGTACTCTTGTTTCTTTTGATGGTGCTGTTCGAGAATTTTTTGCTTCTCTTTTTCCCATTTCATTAAAAGCTTATGATATTGATTAACCTCCCCTTTATGGCGCTTCTCTCGTTGCCTATATTCTGTCAAGCGTTTTGAATAATTTTTGAACTTAAATAAAGTTACACCACCCAATAGCAAAATTAGTGCGATCGACACTATCAAACCACTCGCTGTTCCACCTACCGCAAAAGCTGCTCCACTAACTATGGTCGTTACAAATGACAATACTCCTAATAACCTATAATTCATTGCTTTTGGTGGCGGTTCTAAAAATTCGCCAGGAGGAGAAGGCTTCGGTGGAAGTTCGGGCGATGTAGGAACAGGTAATAGATTGGGCTGGGCTGTTTCCGGAACTTCCTCAAAAATTTTCTCTAAATCCCGAGGATAGAAAACCTCTGGGTAGAATATGTTTTGTGGAATTGGAATCATTGCAAAAAAGACAGGAAAGATCGACCAATATTCTCGCGATTGGCAGGCTAATTGGCAAGGGTAGTTATAGACACCCTTTTGTCGAACGCAGACAAACCTAGCATATCTAAACCATTCTTGAAATACTAGGTAGTTCCGGAAAGATACTACTTTTGCTAGGATGGAATCTTGCTCAATTGGGAGCTACGGAAAAGTGCTCAACGCCTGACGGCATCTAAGGTTTGGACACATAAAGGGCGGTGTGGCGACCGCGAACAATGAAATCTGCTCAACGACTGACGGCATTTGTATCGAAAGTTTGAAAATCTTATTAAAGGAAATATGTACTTATACTGAATTCAAAAAAATTTTTGAAATCACTTTACAAATGAGGCATAACTGTGCAATCAAGGAGAAATAATTGTAAAGGGAACTGGTTTTTTCTCTCAATATCGATCGTTGGAAAAGCGCCAGTTTTTTGGTATTTACTGGTTTTCCATACCAGAAACCATACAGCATTTCCCTCGTATGCCATGTTTTTGGAGTGTTTACAATAAGTCACCTGTCGCCAGATATCCACCGGACCTTTAGAACATGTTTTTTTCTTTTATATATGTAAAACTTATCAAAATCTAAATTTTAATTTACAAAAAAATTAGAATTTTTGGTTCGTTTCCGTAAAAAACCCAGCAAAAAACTGAGAGATCGGTAGGAGCTCAATTAACTTCCCTGTAGCTGGGACATTCAAATCCATGGTATTCGCTGGTTTCCCACACCAGAAGGAATGCCAACCGTCACCAAAAGTAGATCTAATCCCGTCGTAAAGTATCTTTTTGGAGTTTCACCATGAGTCAAACACTTGCCATGACAAACACTCAATCCCCCATGTCTCTTGTTTCTCAGCAATATTCGTTCCAGCGAAAACTAGAAAACTCTGACTGCCAAGCTTTAGCTTTCATCGATCCATCAGTTGAAGATTCCTCCAGCCTGATAGCAGGTTTGCTACCCCGAACCCAAGCCATTTTGCTGGATTCCCAACGCGACGGCATCGAACAAATCAGCGAAATCCTAAAAGGCTACCGCCAGCTACAAACAGTTCACATCATTTCTCACGGTTCCCCCGGCTGCGTCTATCTCGGCAACAGTGTTCTCAATCGCGATACCCTTTCTCGCTATCAAGATGAGTTGCAAAGCTGGCAAACGGCTTTGGCGGCAGATGCAGATATTTTGCTGTACGGGTGTCGGGTTGCTGATGTTACCAGCCACGCTTCTTTCCTGGAAGATTTGGCGGCTTTGACGAATGCCAATATTGCTGCCAGTACCAGTATTACCGGCAATGCCAAGCAAGGCGGCAATTGGAATTTAGACGTTCAAATTGGCAAGGTTGCTTCTCCCTTGGCAGTCACGGAAAGTACCCAGCAGCATTATGCTGGCACGTTGGCGACTTTTACTGTCAACACGACAGATGATGAAAATGATGGTAGTGCTGATGAGGGGAATGGATTGTCTTTGCGGGATGCAATTCTGCAAGCCAATCAAAATTCCGAAAGCGATGTTATCGAACTAACGGGGGGAGAGACTTACAATCTCAGCCTCAGCGATACGGATACCACCAATTTTGAAACAGATAACCCCGATGCCTCGGTTGCCGATTTGGATATTACAGGTGGTAGCAATGTAACTGTTCGCGGTGTTGGCGATAGCAAGGCTATTAT
>CAYZHY010000125.1:0-10263 GCA_964477525.1 uncultured Geitlerinema sp.
TTCCCCAACGATACCGCGACAGCGATGAATAGCTCCCTAATCGCTAGACTTTCCCGGCATCAATCGCCATTTCAAAAACTTGGCAAAAGTTCTAGGCATAAGGTAAAGTTGGCTTATTAACAAATTCCAAATATATCCATATTGAGGAAAACCTTTTAGTAAGAGAAAATCCGTAAAAACTATGAATCTAGGTGGTGTCAAAGCTGGGTCTTTTTTAATGTAGCGAACCTGTTCCGGTTTGGGCATCCAGTGACCGATAATTATATCTTTCTGATAAAAACTGGCTTGAACAAATAAACCCGCCAAGCGATCGGCCCCCCAATTAGGAATCCAACTCAAACATCCCCACAACTTCGTTGTGTGGGAAAGAGGGGCCAGAGCTTTTTGGACGATTTCCGTTTTCCAAACAATATTGTTAAAATTTTCAAAATGATACCCTTTATTATCGGTTCGTTGCTTTAAAAACAAAGCGTGGAGAATGTCAAATTTCGTTTCTAGAGGAACAATCGGATTTTCTAGCAATCCTTGGAATTCACCACGTTTGTAAGGATATGGATTTTCTGGCGTTCGTTTCAGCACTTCTAGCTGGTTTAAATCCGGAATATCGTCCCACGGTCGTTCGATCTTTTCTCGTTCTCCCTCGTCAATGTTCAGCTTTTGCAATCTTAAAATCCAACTATCGGGAAATCGTTGAAAATATTGTTTGACTAAATTGACCACATCCGGGTGAATGTAATCGTCGTCATCTAACGCTATTAAGTACGTTCCTTGCGCGTTGAGCAATCCTACATGCCGCTGCATCATTTCCCCTTTGTAAGGACTTACCAAGGAACGAACGCGTGCATCAGTAATTTCTCGTACGGATGTATAAGGATGGTAGACAAGAACAAACTCTACCTCTCCGCGAACTTCCAGAAGCTGATGGAGCCACTCATCCGAGAAATCACCAAGAGTGGGGGTCACAATAGAGAGAACAGGAGATGGGTTCATGGCGATCGCAGTAATTGATGTTGTCGAAAACGAAAGTTATACGGTATCCGCGCTACCCCCGAGATTCTACGGACGTGGAAATCCCCCTGTACCCCATCCACCGAAAGGGTTGCGGGGTCCTTTGCAGCTTGCAAATTGCCCAAACCAGCCTGAATCTTTTCGGGTTTTTCAACACGGAATAGGAATGAAAAAGTTCCCTTTCAGTATACACCCAAAATATTGACAGCGACAAGCAAATCCAAGCAGAAAGCTCAACCCCTCCAAAATCCAGCATTTCTAACAATTTATCCTTGCCAAGAAATCACTTCATAGCCGTTTGAGGTAGCAAAAAGCAAACTTGGTGGTTGGTCTTTACTAACTTCGATAACTCCCAAAAGTGTTTGCTTGTTTGGGTTGGTTAGTTCGTTATACAGTAAATCGCCATTATGGGAAAAAATCAACGTATTGCTTTGCCAAGGATTGGCATCAACCCTATTTAACCGTACCGACTGCCAATTTTTTTTCCTGGAATCGCTGGTTTGAAGCGTCAGTAGGATTTCGGAATTGCCATTGCCGTTGAGATCGACTAGTTCTACTGTCCAATTACCAAACTGCGACAGCAACTGCGACATATTGGGAATAGATTGCCCTAGGGAAAACTGAAAAAGTTGCAGTTCGCTCCACAACTGGGGAAGCAAATTTTGAACAGTCACTGGTTTTTCTGCCGACAAACTTTCTAAAGTCAGTACTTGGGGTTGTACCCATGCCAAAGCTTGCTGGGTAAATGCCAAACCTCCTCTTTTTTGAGGAAGCGATAGAGACGCTCCGGAAGCCAACAATTCCACCTGGTTTCCCTTTTGACGTAGGGCTTTCACTGTTACAGAAACTGTCTTGCGATCGCCATTAGGCAACCAAGCCGCGACTTGTAGTTGCGAGTCTACCGTCAACCCTAACTGCTGCCAAAGTCTGGGCAAAAAAACTTCTGAGGAAAGTTCTGGATTCCAATCGTTGCCATCGTGCCAACTGGTTACTTGAATTCGATACCATGTTTCGTTGCTAGTTTCTTGCTGCGACAGCCTATCGGATGGTTGCCACCAATTGCTACGGGGTTGGTTAACTGGCTTGGCCGTACCAATAATATGACTTTGACGGGAACGCTGCAAAGGCTTTTGTGCCAAAGCTGCTTCTAACTGGCGTAGCAACTCGCCAATCAATTCCCTGGTTTGCGGGGTTACCTCGCTTTGCCGATCCAGCCAATCTAGCGCCGCTGTCGTTCCCCGACGCGACCCTACCATCAACGCCGCCCAAATTTGCGCCGATCGCTGCTGGGGATTGATGCGCAAAGCAGTTTCTACCCGCTTCCACAAGCGATCGTACTCATCTTGCAATAACTTGGCAATGTTCTGCTGGTTGCGCCAAGAAGTCTGAAAAACTCCCAATGCTGACTTCCAACGACCGTCGATTAATTTGGCCAAAACCTCTTGGCTGGGACTTACCCAAGCCGCTTCTGCCTGTTTCTGAGTAATTTCAGCATGCATCAGGGCTAAATCCAACTGTGCTTGGGCAGGATCGGGCCAGTGAGTTTGTTGGGAGTTATTCGAACCAGACTGGGAAGTTACTTGCTGTTTGGTGGCGCGAAATTTCTCTACTGCCTGCGACCACAAACCACTACGCGCTAAGCGCAAAGCATCGCGATAGGTAGGCGTATCTAGAACCGCTTCTGCAAAGGAAACGGGAACCAACTGAACCGGGTTGAGGAAAAAGTTGCGCGGCTTCACTTGGTAAAGCTGAAATTTGGGTTCCAACCCCACACTTCGATCCACCACCAGTTCCGGTGTTTTTGTTCCCGTTACTTGTTTCCAGGAAGGTTTGTCCCCGGTAGGACTGGTCCAATCCAGCATTTTGCTGATATGATGGTGTTTTATATTGTAATGCCATACCTGTCCGTAAACGATGGATGTATTTTTCACCGATCGCATACCACTTAAATGAATCCAAATTCCATTTTGGGGCGCTTCATTGGGAAAACGATGCCATTGAGTTAGGGGAATTGGCTGATTGCTACCAGCAATATCGTCGTTGGCTACCGGTGCAATGACAAAAGATTCTGGTGGTCCACTAACTTCTTGCTGTTCAACTAAGCGAAATAGTTGGGAAGGATCGAGACCGGGAAATTGCCATTGGGGTGCTTGAATGGGTTGGTAAACGCGCAGTTCTTGAATGGTTTCGCAATTGGCGTCGCAATTGGATTGCTTTTGCAAAACGGGTATTAAAATGGCTTCTAACTGGCTTTTCCCATCGGCAACCACTTTGGAGGCGCTGGATAAACTACATTCGGTGTTGGAACATAAAGGTAGGGGAGAACCAGCAATTTTGCCGTTGGTGCGAATTTGCTTTTGAATTTGCGATAGGGTCAGCGGTGGGTTTGGACCAGTATAAATGCGATTGGCTGGGGGCAGGTATTGGTCGATCCACAGAAAGGCTTCTGGGTTGACAATTAACTTGTAACCAATCCAACCACCACCTACGGTAACGACCAAGGTCGTTCCCAAACCACCTGTGGCAACAACCAAAGCTAGTAGGGAAAGTAGATAGCGAACGGCTTTGGCAAAGCTTCCCTTCTCGGTGGTCATGGCATGTTTTCCAAGCATTATTTTCCAAACAAAAAGGCTTCGTATTGCTGGCCGGCCTTTTCCCAACTATATTCACTGGCAATATAGTGGCGACCGTTTTGAGATAGCTCGGCGCGTAGCTGGGGAGAATCAAATAATTGCGCGATCGCGCTAACATATTCTTGGGGACGATTGGCACGCAAGGCCCGTTGGGTAGGTGTATCTACTTGCAACCCCTCCAAACCGCGATCGCTTCCCACCACGGGAACACCGGCTGCCATAGCTTCTAGGGTTTTGTTTTTGATGCCAAACCCAGTCCGCATGGGAATTACGCCAACCGTAGCTTGATGCAATTGTTCGCACATGGCATCCACCCGACCCGTAACCACCACCCCGGGTTGTTCTTGCAGTTGCAAAACGTCTGGTGTCGGTTTGCCACCAACAATGTAAAACTCGGCTTGGGGATATTTTTCGCGGATGTGCGGAAATACCTCCCTGGCAAAAAAACACACAGCATCGATATTGGGTAACACATCCATAACGCCAGCGAAGATCAGTCGATATCCCCCTGGGTCTTGCTGGCGGTAGGGAAAAACGTCCAAATCCACGCCGTTGGGAATCACCGCTAGGTTCGCTTGCGGATATAGCTGGGAAATTTGGCGGCGGTCGTCTTCGGTGGTGACCACGATGTGGGAAAATTTACGACAGTAGCGTTGTTCGTAGCGATGCAGTAAAGGCAGGTACAAGCGATCGCGCAGGGGATGGCTGCTGGTGTGGGTTTGCAGTTGGTGTTTGCAGGTTCCGTACACCGAACTGTGGATATCTACCGCAGTGGTGAAGTTTTGCTGCCGCCACTGTTGGCGAACGTAAGGTTCGTTGGCACTGTGTTCGCATAAAATAGCATCGTAGGTACCATTTTCAACGCCGCTGTCGATCCAATTTTGCATTTTTTGGCTGTAGTGGCTGCGCACGCTGGGTGGCGTTCCTTCTAGGATAAAATTTCCCATACGGGCTATCTTACCAACTCGTCCGTTGTTGTTTGCTGGCGGTGGCGAAAAAACTTCCAAGTGGGATAGCTGCTGGCGCAATGCTTCTATATCGTCGTCGCTGGTATCTGGCGATCGCTGCGCCACAACCGTTACTGCATGATTCCGGCTAAAATATTTGATAAAGTTGAACGTTCTAACTTCCGTACCGCTGCGTGTGGGAGGATAGGGAAAGGTTACGGAAACAATTAAAATTTTCATAGGGATGGTTTTCTATCGTATAGGCTTTGGGAGAAAAAGTTGATTACTTGTTAAAAAAAGGGCAGTTATAGAAATAGATGGTGGCACCATCTTTCGATCGAACCGTTCCATACAGTCGCTGAATTCTATCGAAATTTTATCGAATGGTAGATGCTTTCGCTGACCCCTATTTTTTTAGCTGAGGCCTTCCCCACTTTACCCAATCTGCCGAACCAACTATGATAAAGAATCGGTCGTAAATGGTTCTTTGTGGAGGAAAACTCGTGGATGCTAAAGAACTAAAATTTTTATTGAAGCTGGTGGGATTTCCCGAACATCATGCCAGCATTACCAAACTCAAACCCAATCCCAAAACCAAAGCGGCGGAACGAGATAGCATCTGCCGCAGTTTGGCAGAACGGGAACTGATCGAGTACTCTACAGAACTAGAGAAGGTCAAAACCGCACCGCCTGGCAAAGCACTCCTCAAACAGGATACCACTGGTCTGCCCATTTCCGAGTCGGAACTCAAGGCCCTGCGCAATGCGGAAGAACCCATATCTCCTGGAAAAACGGGGATTGACAGCGCTAAACGCCAGGAAATTTTATCGACGTTGATCGAACGGGGATTGCTAAAAGCGGAAAAAACCAAAATTAAGGATGTTTGGCTGACCCAGCGGGGAGAAACCTATTTGCGGGAAGAATATACCCCCACCGGAACGCCCACCATTAGTTTGGAATTGCTGGGGAATTATGTACGTTTGTTACGCAAGTCGCCGGAGGAGTTGCCGGGAGAATCTTCGCCGGAAAGCAACCAAACGGCAGCGGCGGAAGAAGATCCGATTCCCCACTTTAGCGAACCTCCCAGCGATGAAGAAATCCTCAACACCATTGCCGAGTTGGATCGCCAACACCAGACAGAAAACTACCTGCCGATTTTCTATCTCCGGGAAAAATTACAACCTCCTATGACTCGTGAAGATGTGAATAGTGCATTGTATCGATTGCAGAAACAGGACAAAATAGAGTTGAGTTCCCTACAAGAAACCCATGCGTACAAGACCGAACAAATTGAAGCTGGCATCGAACAAAATGTCGGCGGTCCGCTATTTTTTATTATTCTATTGAAATAGGCAACCAGTCGTAACAACCAGTAGCGGGGTTACACGACGCAGCGGAAACCACGACCAAACGACCACACAGCTATGACATCCATCGATCGCGTCATCCAGAAAAATCCCAATCCCTTCGACACCGAAACCTTCTGGTCGGGGAATTTTTGGCAGGAAAAACAAGACCCCAGTCTAACAGTTGATTCTATCCATACCGAAGCGATCGCGCAAATCCAAGAAATTTTAGCAGGGGTCGCTGCCGACAATCGTACCCGAACTTTGATTTTGGAAGGGGAAACGGGGTCGGGAAAAACCTATTTGCTGGGAAGATTGCGGCGATTGCTGAACGATCGTGCTTTCTTTGTCTACATCGAACCCTTTACCGCTAGCGATTACATTTGGCGACACATTCTCCGCTACACGGTAGACAGTTTGCTGGAAACTCCCGAAGGCGCTAGCGAATCCCAACTAATTATGTGGTTGCGGGGGTTGTCGGCGTTCAAACAGCGTAGCTTTCTCGACTGGTTTCGCGACGAACGACAAACGTTTGTTCGCAAAATTAGCGAAACCTATCCTTCTGGAATCTACAATGCCAATGAATTTTTTGGCGTTCTCTACGAACTGACCAACCCCAAACTCGCTTATTTGGCTTGCGAGTGGTTGCGCGGCGATGACTTAGACGAAGAAAGTTTGAAGGCGCTGCGGGTGCAAAGTGCCATCGAAACGGAAGATGCGGCCCAGAAAATTCTGGCTAATTTTGGACGTATTTCTGTCGAAACCAAGCCGATTGTTTTGTGTTTCGATCAGTTGGATAACGTGGCGCGGCTGCCGGATGGCAATATTGACCTGCCGACCCTGTTTCAAGTGAACTCCATTATCCACCATCAGAAACTGAAAAACTTTTTGGTGGTGATTAGCATTATTACCGATACTTGGCGGCAAAATGCCAATCGCCTGCCAGCCACCGATCGCGATCGTATCGATCGTACCATCAGCTTGCGGCAAATTAACTTAACCCAAGCGGAAGCTTTGTGGATGAGTCGGTTGGAACCGCTGCACCAACAAGCACATCCCCGGCCTCCTTTATTGTATCCCCTCAATCGCGAAGTTCTGGAAGAAAAATTCCCCGGCGGCAAAACCAAACCCCGCAATACGCTGATGCTGGGAAGGCAACTTTACCAGGATATCAAGCTAGATTTGCTAAAAAATAATGTCTTCCAACAGGGTGGCGCTAGACCCCAACTCAAAGATTCTTCCGATCCCCTGGCGGCGTTTAAAATGGTTTGGTTGAAGAAGTTTCGCCAAACCCAAGAACGCATTACCCGGATTCGCCAACTGTCTTCGCCGGAACTTATCCAAATGCTGGCAGAGGCGCTATCGGCGTTGCAAGCAGGAGAAATCAAATCGCGACTTTTACCCAGCCGTACCTATGCTAGCTATTCTATTTCCTTTCGACCCAACAATGGGAATCGATGGATTGGCGTGGCTTGGTCGGAAGACCCGAATTTGGTTAAGTTTTGTAACTTGCTGAAAGCTTGTCAGGAAACCCTAGACCGGGAACTATGCCAAACCCTGTATCTGATTCGCGGGGAAAATATTGGTACGCCTGGCAATGTTGGTTACAAACTCCACCAAGAACTGTTTGCTGGGGAACAACACCACCATTTGATTCCCGATTTGAGTTCCGTACAGACGTTGGCAACTTACCACAGCTTGGTCAACGATGCTTATTCAGGAGAATTAGTGGTTGGCGATCGCACGCCGGATTTATCCGAATTGGAAAATCTCGTACGCAATGCCAATATTCTATCAGAATGTACCCTGTTGCAAGATCTAGGTGTGGTGCGATCGAGTTCGCCAAAACCAGCCACGCCATCGCCAAGCCACAGCGAAACTGAAGCCGAACCTGCCAACGAACCCGTTTCCCTGGAGGATTTTCTGTGGAATCGCTTGCTCAACCAACAGTGTATTGCCAGACAGCAGGTGGTTAAAGAAGCAGTTAGCCAATTTCCCCAGGTAACGGCAGAACAAACGAATGAGGTTTTGGGTTCTATGTGCCAGCAGAATGGCAAAATTAAGATTCTCGATCCCCAGGCAAAACTGGAAGAACAGCTCATTTATGTAGTAAAAAATTAAATGGTGAGGAGATTCTCGTGGCATCTATTGACGAGGTTATCCAACGGTCAGCCAATCCCTTTGACTCGGTCAATTTTCGACCGGGGAATTTCTGGGAAGAAGAACAAGATCCCAACGAAACGGTCGATTCTATCCATGCCGAAGCGATCGCTTCTATATCCAATATTTTAGAACAAATCAAAAGCGATCGACGCACGCGAACCATTCTTTTATCCGGCGATTCCGGTTCTGGCAAAAGCTACCTGCTGGGAAGGTTAAAGTATTTATTCAATCCCCAAGCCTTTTTTGCCTATATTGGACCCTGGCCGGATAGCAGCTATATTTGGCGGCATACCCTGCGCAATACTGTCGATAGTTTAATGTATACCCCCCGCAACCAACAAGAATCGCAGTTGATGTTGTGGTTGCGTAGCCTATCAGCCTTTTACGATACTGGCTGGGTCAAGAAAATTATGGGGGAGAGAAAACTTTTCATCCAAAATTTTAAATCGACCTATCCCGTCGGCATTTACAACGCCAACCAGTTTTTTGGTATTTTATATAGTTTAACCAGCGATCGCCTTTACTACGACGCTTGCGATTGGTTGAAAGGCGACGATTTAGACGAAGAAACCTTAAAACAATTGCAGGTTCGCAGTACCATTGACAATGAAAGTGCCGCCCAAAATATTCTATCCAATTTAGGCAAAATTTCCACCAGAACCCAACCCATCGTTCTCTGTTTCGACAACCTCGACAACATTCCCAAACTTCCCGATGGTTCCTTGGATCTGCAGGCACTTTTTAACCTCAACTCCGTCATTCACAACGAAAAACTCAAAAACTTTTTAATTATCATCAGCGTTATCCAAGACACCTGGCGGCAAAACAAAACTCGCATTCAACCCGCCGACCTTGCTAGAATTGACGAACATATCGAACTGCAACCCATCCATCTCGACCAAGCCGAATCTTTGTGGCGTTTTCGTCTTGCCAACTTACATGCCAAGGCGAACAAAAGACCAAAAACTCCCATTTATCCCTTCCAACGCAAACATTTAGAAGAGAAATTCCCCGGCGGTCAAACCCTCCCCCGCAACGTATTGGTTTTGGGAAGAAAGCTATTTCAAATTGCCAAAACTGAAGGCGTCGAAGCCATTGAAAAACAATACCAACAAGTTCAACCCGAACCAGAACCTGCTAACAATAAAGATAGCGATAGCCAAAGCAATTTAGTAGCAGCTTTGCAGTTATACTGGCAGGAAGAATATCGCAAAAATCAAGCAAAAATTACCTACATTCGCCAGTTCTCCGCGCCAGAATTAATTCAAATGTTGCGGGAAGCCTTGCTAGCAGTTTTGCCAGTGAAAAGCATTCAGGAAAAACTTCTAGAAGGTAGCAAATATGCCAGCAATTCTATAAGCTACGATTCCCTTTCTCAGTGGGGTCGCGTGGGAATTGTTTGGACAGAAGAGCGCAATTTAAGCAATTTTTACCACGTGATGCGCGCTTGCGAAAAGGTGTTAAACCGGCAAGGGTGTCAAAGTTTGTATTTGTTGCGCAACGAAACGGTAGGAAATCCTCGCAATAAAGGCAATCAAATTTATCGCCGTATTTTTAAAGATTCTACTTTTCACAACCACCTCGTTCCTACGCTGGAATCGGTTCATTATCTGGCTACTTATCACAATTTGGTGAATGCTGCCGCATCTAGAGAACTGTTGTTGGAAGATCGAACCCTCAACGTGGAAGAGTTACAATCTATGATTGTGGAAACAGATATTTTAACAGCTTGTCCGCTGTTGCAGGAGTTGCAAGTAGTTCGGAAAAGCCAGAAAACCTCGACTACTTCTCCGGCTAGCCAAAAAAATGATAAAAAACCATCTCAGGTAACGGCAGAAATTGGCAATGGTTCTTTGCCGCCAAACCAGCCAGAATCCCCGGAATCTCCCAAGATTGATACCGAACAAATAGAAACTTTTATTATCAATTTGGTCACCACCAACCAAATGCTGGGATTTCCCACATTGATTGCCAATACAACGGAACAATTTCCCCATCTCAAGACATGGCAGGCGAAAAAAATTGTACGTCGGCTTTGCAAAGACAACCACCTGCAATTGCTAGACCCCAATGCTGTAGAAGAAGAACAGTTGGTCTGTTTGATTCCCAAGTAATGGTTGAAATAGAGATATTTGACAAAAATACCAATTGATGTTATAAAAGCCA
>CAYZHY010000126.1:0-10193 GCA_964477525.1 uncultured Geitlerinema sp.
GTCACCCTCTTTGTTCCTTACTATCCCCTGCAATCCAGCCAAGACAGCCAATATAAACATCTTAAACTTGCCAATTCCGACTTGCGAAACAAATACTGCCAATCCCTAGCCAAAGCGATGGGATTATCTCCAGATTGCATTCAACGCTTTCAAGATAACTATAAAAAGGCTATGGAAGGCATTAGCGGTCAGTGGACCAATTTGCTAGGCGGTGGATTGGTTGGTGGCTTGCTTTTGGTGGTGGCTACGGCTTTCTTTACACCCGCGATCGCTGCTTTGCTAGCACCTATTTTAGCACCAGGATTGTCGGGTGCGGCGGCTGTATCGGCCGTTTTGGCGGCGCTGGGGGGTGGCGCGATTGCTGCGGGAGGTTTTGGCATGGCTGGTGGCTTTGCCGTGTTGGTGGCTGGTGGTGCGATTTTAGGCGGTGGCGCTGGCGCTGGTATGGGTTCTTTGTTAGCGCGATCGCCGGATGCGGCGCTTACGCAAGCTGCTAAACTGGAAGTGGTGATGAAAGAGTTGGTTTACGTACAAAAGGATATCCGCAAGGCGCAAGAAATTATCAAGGAACAAAGACAAGCCATTCGTTCTTTGGAAGATAAACTTGATGAGTTCCTGGTTGACAAAAAGAACAATAAAGAGGAAATAGAAAATCTAAAAAAAGCAATAAAATATCTCCAAGAGGCTTTAAAACGCAATCGGGATTTGCTGTAGCGACGCGGTGGGAAATGCAGACAGGTTGTTTGGTGGCAGATTTTGTACCAATCGTTCAAAAATTTGCTATTCCTCTGGCGATACACCAATTAATTCCGCCACCACCGGTTCCAATCCATCTACAACCCGCGCAAATCTGTTATAATCAATCTTATCGGGCGTATCCTCTATGGTATGATAGTAGGGATAGCGAAATGGTGCGGTATCGGTTACCATCAGCGCTGGATAGCCTTGCTGCCAAAACGACCAGTGGTCGGACCAACCTACACCAGGTAGATCGCTGGGTAAAGCTGCGCCTTCCGAAGGAAACTGAGCGCGATCGCGGAAAGTTCCCACAACTTGGCGAACCCTATCGCCAGAATCTATATTGCCCACAAATCCAATAAAATTCCCTTGGCTGGGATACCATAAATTCAGCGGTGGCGGATATTGCTGGCTGCCAGCTTCATCACAATAGTAGCCGATGGTTTCCAAACTGATAGCGACGACAATATTTTCTTCTCGCTGCCGGCATCTTTTGGCATAAACCAAACTTCCCATTTGGTCGGTTTGGAAAAATGGCGGTTCTTCGTTGACAAAGGCCACAAACCGCAAAGTGCGATCGCTTTCAACACTAGCAAACCGACGCGCCAATGCCAGCGTTGCTGCTACCCCCGATCCATTATCGTTGGCTGCCGGCGAGTCATAAACCGAATCGTAATGCGCGCCAATTACGACAATTTCGTCGGGATGCTTGGTTCCAGGAATTTCAACAATTAGATTAGAAAATGGCTGGCCATCGATTTGGTATTCTTGACGTTCGACGGTGGTATATCCTGCCTGGCGAAATTCCGTTTCGATGAATTCGACAGCAGCATTCAACCCCTCGCGATCGCTATAATTGCGAACGCCAATTTCCTCTGCTAACATCATAACATCCTGCCGCAACTCGGCGGCGAGGTCGCTTTGTGCCGAAGTCAGCGGCGGTAGTTCCCCTTGGTAGCTTTTTCCCGGCATGCGCAACATAACCAACCATGACAATGCGATCGCGATTCCTATTATGCCAGCTAGAACGGCCAAACGCGCGATCGCCGATTGGGATATAAATGAAATTGACAGTTGCACAATTTTCCCTCCAACTTTTGTTCCTTGCTAGTGGCTGCCATGGTTTCTCCTACCAATGGAACCTTCCACAATCCAAATAAAAATGCTTCCCAACAGCAACAACCACCAAACAGGCAACAGCCAATTTCCCCAGCGGACGTACCAAGTTCGCGTTGGGCGCGTATAAATGGTATCCTGGTAGGTAGCGTACTGGTTCAATGGTGAAATCCATAACGTTCTGCCGTGGGGATCCACAAAAGCAGAATAACCAGTATTGGTAGCGCGTACCATCCAGCGATCGCTTTCTATCGCTCTCATGATATCCAAAGCGTGGTGTTGTGCCGGCATGGAAGCCGCATAGTGCGCGTCGTTGGAAGCTATTATTATAAACTTACCGCCATTTTCAGTTTGCCGGCGAAAATGTTTGGGAAAAGCCGAGTCGTAGCAAATCCCCACAATTGCTTTGCCGAAGGGAGTATCGAACACTTGCTGCGGCGAACCCGGTTTTAATTTTGCTTCTAAAGGCGACAGGCGAGAAATCAACCCTCCCAACCAATTTTCTAAGGGAATATATTCTCCTAAAGGAACCAAATTCACTTTATCGTAGTGGCTGTAAATTTGGCCGTCGCCGGTTAGCGTCAGCAAACTATTGCTATAGCCAGAAGGTTTCGGGAAAAACGTTCCCAACCACGCCACCACCTTTTCTGCTTTCACCGCCTCCTGAAACGAACTGTTTTGGCGGTTGGAACGGGTCCATAAAAATGGTAGCGCGGTTTCTGGGGTAACTACCACATCCACGCCTTGTTCTACCAGCTGGCGGTATCCGTTGGTATAACCTTGTAAAGCCAGCCTGCCTCCCTGGGAATTTAATTTAATTTCGTTGGGAATATTCCCTTGAACGATACCTATCTGTATTGCTTCGCCGTTGCTATCCTGTAAGGGAGTGGCATACAAACTCCATCCCAAAGCGTGAAATCCCAAAAATGCGATCGCGGGCGCTACCATGAGACTATAACGCTGCTTTGCCGGTAAATGGGCGATTCCCCGGCGAAATTCCCAAATCCCTTCCGCCAGCAATCCATTGACCATCGCGATCGCGGCAGTTACCATAGTAGGACCGGAAATTTGCGCTAAATGCAAAATCGGCAAATTGTGGGGACTTTGACTGTACCCTAGGGAACTCCACCACAAAGGAGACTGCGACCAGAGATTTTCCAGACTCACCCACAAAGCCACTGCCAGCAAAACCCGCCAAACCGTAGCTGCCATTGCCGACCTTGGCCGTGGCGAAATCCAGAGAAAAATACTTTCTCCCACAGCTAGCAATCCCGCCCAAAGCGCTGCTAAAATCGTTCCCCATAGGGTAATACAAACCCAGCAAAAAATCGCGATCGCCAAACTAGCAAAAAAAGGAACTCCCATCCAAGTCAGAGGATGAACCCCCGTTATCCAAAATAAGGCGATACCGTAAAAACCAATTCCCCAGACCCCTCCCAACAAACTGCAACGCAGCCAAAAACGCCAGCCACCCAAAAGAGAATTTTTCTCAACTAGCCTACACTGGTAGCGAATCGCCAACCATAAAGGAACCAACGCCACCCATCCCAGCCACCAAACCTCAAACGGGGATGGCGTTAGACCCATTGCCAAACCGCCAGCCAAAACCCATCCCCACCAAGCGGGAGAAAAAGACCCCGCCAAAAACTGCGGAATATGCTTTTGCAGCTTCTTCAGCAAAATTGCTATCTCTACGCCTTAACTGCCCAGATACCGACGAACAAAGGATTCCAAAGACTCCATCTTCATATTGAAAGTAGATTCCAACGTTTCGATTTCTTCGTTGCTACAGTAAAATTCATTCGCCAGCAAAACGCGCAACGTTCCCAAAGATTTCTGCAAATCGGGATTGACAATACTAAAAGCCTCGCGAATCCCATCAAAAACAAACAAAGGAACGTTAACAACAAGCGGTTCTTGCTGGAAAACCCGACCAAAAATTTGCGGAATTTCCTCGCGCGTCATAATTTCTGGACCGCCAACGGGAAAAATTCGGTTTTTCGCCGTTTCTACCATTACCGAATCGATGGCAATTTTCGCCAAATCGTCGGTACTCACTGTCGAAGTACGATTTTTAGGTTCTCCCAGTAGCAAATAAAAGCCAGTATCCCTTTGCCTTTCTGCTAGGGGAAGCAAATTGGAAGCAAACCCAGAAGGTCGCAAAATCGTATACGGCAAATCGCTGGCTTGTAGGTATTTTTCTACTTCTCGCTTGGCTTTGAATATTGGCGAGTCTTCAAAGCTGCGGTCAGCGCCTAAAACCGAGGTAAATACAAACTGTTCTACCGATGCCTCTTTGCCGTAGTCAATGAGATCGATATTGGCGCGATAGTCCAATTCCGCCGCACTGCCACTAGCTTCGTTAGAACCGTGGGCACTAATAATGTATTTTACACCGCGACAGGCCTTTTGAATATCCCGTTCTCGGGTTAAATCGCCAATGAAAATTTCAGCGCCGCGTTGTTCCAATTCGCTGTAGTTGGAACTCAGGCGAACAAATGCGCGTACGGGTAAATCGCGATCGCGCAGTTGGCGGACAATCCGGCGACCCAATCCTCCGGTAGCTCCAGTAACCAAAAACATATATATCTCAGATAGAGAAACGATTCCTTATATTCGCTTTCATTGTAGGCGTTTTGCTAGGAAATTTCCACAGTTACCGGAACGTGGTCGCTGGGTTTCTCCTGTCGCCTGGGTTCGATATCGATAGAACAAGCTGTTGCCCGTTCGTACAAACTGGGGGTGAGGTAGTGGTAGTCAATCCGCCATCCCCGATTGCGGCGAAAACTGCCACCGCGATAATCCCACCAACTGTAATGACCTCCCTCGCTGGTAAATTTACGAAACGCATCCGCCATTCCCAAATCTAGTAATTGCTGTAATGCCTTCCGTTCCGCATCCGATGCTATAATTCGCTTGCCAATTACATCCGGGTCGTGTACGTCTCTGGCTTCCAGTACAATATTAAAATCGCCGCAAATCAAAATATTGCTTTCCGCTTGCAGCCATTTTTGTAAGGTATCGTACAAAACCGCCAGCCATTTGAGTTTGTAGTCGTATTTATCGCTATCAATTTCGCCGCCGTTGGGAACGTATAAGTTAACAATGCGCATATGGTCTAGCGTTCCGGTTAAAAATCGTTTTTGACGGTCAAATTCGGCAACCGATTCTCCTAAAAAATCAGCAAATCCCGTAGCTACATTCTCCAGCGGCGAACGGCTAAAAATGGCCACGCCGTTGTAGCTTTTTTGTCCGGAAACGTATACATAATATCCTAGTTCTTCAAAAGGCGATCGCGGAAACAAATTGTCGGTTACTTTGGTTTCCTGCAAACACAAAATATCGACGGGATGGGATTGTAACCATTGCAAAACCTGCGACTTTCGAGTACGAATTGAGTTAACATTCCAAGTAGCAATTTGCATAAAAACGAAAAAGCCGATCCCTTCATAATCTTGTAGGGTGGGCATCGCCCACCCATAGTCTCATTGTACATCGATTTCAAGTTTGACAGTGAATATTTTGTGCTTTTTCGCTTAAAAATAAATTTTCCCGATAGTCGATGGGACAATCAATCACCGCCGGAACTTCTTGAACCAACGCTTCTTCTAATGTAGGAACCAAATCGCTAGTTTTTTCAATGCGATACCCCTTCAAACCCATACTTTCGGCCATTTTTACAAAGTCGGGATTGCCAAAATGAACGAAGGAAGCATTGCCGAATTGATGTTTTTGTTTCCACTCAATCAATCCATAGCCACCATCGTTAAAGATTAAGGTAACAAAAGGCGTTCCCACGCGCAAAGCTGTTTCCAATTCCTGACAGTTCATCATGAAACCGCCATCCCCGATGGCCGCTACTACTTTGCGTTCTGGATATACCAATTTCGCTGCGATCGCACCAGGAATAGAAATTCCCATAGCCGCAAATCCATTAGAAATCAAACAAGTATTGGGGCGATCGCAATGATAGTGACGCGCTATCCACATTTTATGGGCACCCACATCGGAAATGGTAATATCATCCGGACCCATCACTTGACGCAAATCGTAAATTAATTTTTGTGGCTTAACGGGAAAGCTTTCATCGTTAATATATTCTTCGTAATCGGCGCGAATTTCCGAACGCAAACCAATGGCATATGGTTCCGGTTTGCCATGGCGATCGCAGCGACGTAAAATTTCTGTCAAAGAATCGGAAATATCTCCCACAACTTCTACCGTAGGAATGTAACTGCTATCAATTTCTGCCGGGGTCGCGCCAATATGAACGATGGGAATTGTACCGTCGGGATTCCATTTTTTGGGACCGTATTCAATTAAATCGTAACCAATTGCAATAACCAAATCCGTCCGGTCAAAACCGCAGCTAATATAATCCCTATCTTGCAATCCTACCGACCACAAAGCCAGCGGATGGGTGTAGGGAATGGCGCCTTTTCCCATAAATGTATTTGCCACTGGAATATTCAACCGCGTCGCTAGTTCGGTCACGGCAGAACTGGCATCGCTGCGAATGGCACCATTGCCCACTAAAATTAAAGGATTTTTAGCATGGGAAATTGCTGCTGCTGCTTCGTTTAAACTTTCGTAGGAAGCATAATTTTTCTCTTTTTTATCCCGTTTCAACGGTTTGCCATCGGCTTCCATGGCGGCAATATTTTCGGGCAAGTCAATATGAACGGCACCGGGTTTCTCTTTTTGGGCAATTTTAAACCCTTTGCGAACCACTTCGGTAACAATACTGGGACGAACCAATCGCGCGTTCCATTTGGTAACTGTGGCAAACATGGCTACCAAATCTAAATATTGATGGGATTCAATATGCATGCGATCGGTTCCTACTTGACCTGTAATAGCTACCAAGGGGGCCCCATCTAAATTCGCATCGGCAACGCCAGTTACCAAGTTGGTGGCCCCAGGACCTAATGTGGACAAACAAACGCCGGCTTTTCCGGTTAGCCTGCCGTACACATCCGCCATGAATGCTGCCCCTTGTTCGTGGCGGGTGGTAACAAATTGAATCCGAGATTTTCTAATGGCTTCGAGAATGTGCAGGTTTTCTTCGCCGGGGAGTCCAAAAACATATTGCACTCCTTCATTTTCCAAGCATTGAATTAATAGTTCGGCGGTATTCATGATACAGTTATCCTAGGTTTTGGTGTGCGATCGCTGAGTTTTTGTAAAGTAGGTTACAAATCCCCATAAGGATGGTTTTCCTTAGCTATTCATTCGGGTTATCTAATTGCCTATCCAGACAGTTTTTATATTAACGAATTCGTGAATGCCTTCCCGTCCCAATTCCCTTCCGTATCCAGAAAGTTTGATACCGCCAAAGGGCAATCTGGGGTCGGATTTCACCATGCCATTGACAAAGACCGACCCGGTTTCCAATTCGTCAATAAAATGCTCGATTTCGGTTTGTTCTTGGGTCCAAACGCTTGCCCCCAATCCGTAAGGACTGCTATTGGCAACAGCGATCGCAGTATCAATATCCGGTACCCGGAAAAACAACGCCACCGGTCCAAAAAATTCTTCCCGATAGGCAGGACTATCTACAGGAATATCTGTTAAAATGGTTGGCGGATAAAAATTGCCCTGGCGATCGCTTTGCGGAACGCCACCGCATAAAAGTTTCGCACCTTGTTCTACAGATTCTCGGACTTGCCAGTTTAAATCTTGCAGGATTTGTGGGGTTGCTAGCGGACCGAGTTCCGTATCTTCTTCGATGGGGTCGCCCATTTTTATTGCCTGGAATTTTTCTAAGAATTTCTGTTGAAATTCATCAGCACAGGATTCGGCAACCAAAAATCGTTTGGCAGCAATGCAGGATTGTCCGTTATTTAGCATTCTAGCTTTGATGCCCGTATCGATCGCTTTATCTAAATTGGCGCTGGGCATGATAATAAAAGGGTCGCTGCCACCCAACTCCAAAACCGTCTTTTTGATATGCTTGCCGGCAGTGGCTGCCAAACTACTACCAGCGGCTTCGCTACCGGTGAGAGTAGCGGCTTGAATGCGAGAGTCGGCAACAATTTTCTCCACGCGATCGCTTTCTACGAGTAAAGTTTGAAAGACAGCCGCCGGAAACCCCACTTCTTGAAAAATTTTTTCAATTGCTAGGGCGCATTGCGGTACGTTGGAAGCATGTTTGAGAACCGCCACATTACCAGCCATCAAGGCAGGGGCAGCAAATCGAAAAACCTGCCAAAAGGGAAAATTCCACGGCATCACCGCTAAAATAGCGCCCAAGGGTTGGTAGCGCACGAAGCTGTCACGCCCGTCTGTATCGATGGATACATCCGTGAGGAATTTGGGGGCTTGTTCGGCATAATAGCGACATACCCAAGCACATTTTTGAATTTCACCGACGGCAGCTTGGATAGGTTTGCCCATTTCTACAGTCATGAGTCGGGCAAATTTCGACCGATCTGATTCTAAAAGATCGGCTACCGCTTGCATCCACTGGGCGCGTTGGGTAAGTGATGTGCGACGATATCGTTCAAACGTCGTTTGCGCCGCTGTTAGTTTATCTTCAATGTCAGCATCGCTGTGGGGGGTAAAGGTTTGCAGGGTTTCGCCGGTGGCAGGGTTGATGCTTGCGATCGCCATAAGTCAATTTTCCTGGTAATATCTATTTTCTATTTCTAGTGTTGCTGAAAAATGCCTAGAATAGACATAATTGTAAAATACTTTGACACGAGCTACCAATCGTTGTGTGGTTGTGGTAATTTTCCGCTAAAGGGTTCCTTAACCCAAAAGATGGCGATCGCGGTTTCTTCTATTCTTCCTGTTCGTTCGGCAGTTTCGGAGATAGAGGAGAAAAATACCCCATGACAGGAGGAATTTCCCAAGAAGTATCCAAGGTAAATTCCTGGTTTTTGCCTGCGCTTTGGTTGGCTTCTAAAGTAAAAGTTCCAGGAAAATTGGGGGATTCGCGATCGGCTTCCCGTTCGATTTTTATATTCCAACCTCCTTCTTCTTGTAAATTGGTTATGAAATCGATGCTGGTTTCTTCATCTGTATAATTCATTTGATTTTCTAAAAACCAATCTCCATTCATTATCCCTACAGAAGTTCTCCATTTGTGTCTGCGGTCTTCTCGAAGCGATCTGGCTTGAAGTTGGTATCCCCGTTCGTTTCCTACTTCTGCTGCTACACGAACTTCGGTATTTTCTTCGCGCACCAATTGCGTTTTTCCTTGCAATTCCCAATCGGCACGATGTAAGTAAAAAATTCCCTCGATTTGGGCATGTTTTGTTGTATATTCTGCTAATAATTGGCTTGCAAATTCATTCAAAGTTCCTAAATTCGTTGACCAGTGAAAACGAGTATTTTTCCCATTCTCTTCACTATAAGCTCCTTGATATTCTCCTTCCCAACGAAGACCCCAATTGAGGAAGCGATCGCTACCGCTTTTCACAACAAAACTGCTGCTGTACGTTAAATTATCTTCTTTTCCTTCTAAATTCGTTTGCAGCTTCCAGCTATCGCCAAAATCAACCATTAATTGACCGCTATACTGTTGGTTCTCTTCAATAGTTTCCCATTTTCCTTGAAAGCGATCGCCGTTAAAAGTCCCCTGAAAACTAGAATTTTCATCATTATATTTGGCTGCCCAACTACTGTCAATATTTCCTTGGTGGTTTAGACTGCTACTCCAGGTTAGCTGATGGTTTTTGCCGCACCACGTACTTTCCACGTTGAATTTCCATTGCAGGTTGTTTGGATCTAAAAATTCCGTCGTATTTTCATCGGTTTTTAATAAAAAAACAGTTTGGTAATCCAGTTCCTCATTATTGTCTTCGCTAAAATTGGTTTTTAACTGCCAATTTCCTTCTGTATCGATGCTAAAATTTCCGCCATAAGTTATATTTTCCAAAACTCTTTCCAGACGAACCCCGAAATCTAAATTGCCGCGATCGTTGACATGTATTTGGCTGCCATAATTGGTATTGTTCCGGCGAAAATCTAGCTGTAATTTGGGTTGCCAGTCGTCGGTTTCTAATTGCAATTGAAACTCTAAATTATTACCACTATTTAATTCGTTTGCCTGGGCAGTTGCTGTTAGCAAAATGGCTCCCAGGGCTGTTATAATGAAACCATGTTCCTTATACCATCTAAGAACAAGACCCGCTGGGGAAATACGTTTGCGTGAAGATTGCCAACTCATAATGAAAATACAAAAAGGATTGTCCAAATCTATCCATCCATCCTATATGGCTATTTAGATCCCTTAGGGTAAGAAACAATTTCGTAGGTTTCAGAATCCTTCCTACGGTCTTCTATAGTATTTTTATATGAGATGTGTACAGATCGCCTTTTATATAGAGGGGGAG
>CAYZHY010000127.1:0-10162 GCA_964477525.1 uncultured Geitlerinema sp.
AACCGACGAAGACGAAGCGATCGCGCTTCAGCCAATCGTCGAGGACGTCAAACCAGCCGCGTTGTACTTGCGGACGTTCTACAGCTATCGTCATTGTTTGTTCAAACCCTTTTGCTTTATAAGGAATCGCAAGGATTCTTAATTAAGTTAACATAAGTATATATTAACCGCAGAGAAAAATTCTTGACCCTCTTACGAATTCTATTCGTAAGATTCTCGCTTCATTGGGTGTGCCTAGACAAACGAGCTATGAGCTAGCTCATCTCCGGCGACATCGCCCTCGGCGAGCGTTCTTTTGCCCTGCCCAGACTACTGCTGCCTAATGATAGCACATTTTAGAGGGCGGCTTTAGCCGCACACTTCGGCAAGCGCTCAGTCGAGTTGTACTGAGCCTTTCCAAGCAGCCATCATTTTTCATCCCTGCTTTGAAAACGCAGGACTTTCAAACTTCCGCTTTGCTCTTGTAAACTCCCTTATTAGAACATAATAAAATTTTAATTCCACACATGTTTTCGCATTTTGTAACGAATTGTAAAGCTACCACCAGCGAGTTTTTCTTATGACAGCGAACACGGTTTCCACTAGCGATCGCATTTGGCACCAAACCATCCCCGGTTCTCGGCGACCCAGTAACTACTTTTGGGCGGTTGTCGTTACTGGCGGTGCTACAGGATTTCTCCTATCGGGCATTTCCAGCTACACCCAAATCAACCTGCTGCCCTTTTCCGATCCCACCCAACTAGAATTTTTGCCTCAAGGAGCAGTCATGGGCTTTTACGGCATTGCCGGGCTGTTGCTGGCGCTTTACCTGTGGCTGACCCTGCTTTTGAACATTGGCGGCGGCTACAATGAATTCAACCGCGACACTGGCAAAGGCAAAATCTTTCGCTGGGGATTTCCCGGCAAAAACCGCCGCATCGAAGTGGAATGCAACCTAGAAGACATCCAATCAGTACGCATTGAAGTCAAAGAAGGGCTCAATCCCAAACGCACCCTCTACCTAAAAGTCAAAGGCATGCGCGAACTTCCCCTAACCCCAGCAGGCGGCGAACCCATGCGTTTGTCCGATTTGGAAAATCGCGGTGCCGAACTAGCTCGCTTTCTGGGCGTACCGTTAGAAGGTATGTAAGCCGTATCGTACAATGACCAACCGCACAGCCACAGCCCATCCTACGACCAAAACCATGGGAAAAACAATTTACTACGGGTTGGTTTGCTTCCTATTTGCCATTGGACTGTTGCTGGGCGGATGCAACCGCTCCGAGGAGAAATGGCCCACTACGAATAGCCAGGCGTTTGGCGATTTGCCGCGTTTAAATGGAAAAGCCACCGTGGTAATGGTGGTCAACGACAGCCCCATTACCATAAAACTGCGGGGAGATGCTGCCCCCATCACCGCTGGCAACTTTGTAGATTTGGTACGTCGGGGCGTATACGACAACACGGCCTTTCACCGGATCGTCAAAAAGCCGGAACCGTTTGTGGTGCAAGGGGGCGATCCCCAAAGTCGCGACCCAGAGTTTCCCATCTCGAAGCTGGGAAGCGGTCATTTTATCGATCCCGAAACCTCGCAGCCCCGTTATATTCCTCTAGAAATTTTGCCCCAAGGAAGGGATAGCCCGGTATACAGTCAAACTTTATCCCAAGCTGGCATTACTGCCCCTCCTGTCTTGCGCCACCAAAGAGGGGCTATATCCATGGCTCGATCGCAGATGCCAGATACCGCTTCCGCGCAATTTTTCTTTGCTTTGGCAGATTTGGAGTTTCTCGATGGGAATTATGCTGTATTCGGTTACGTAACCGAAGGCATGCCGGTGGTCGATGGCATTGAAATCGGCGATCGCATTCAATCGGTACACGTTGTAGAAGGATTGGAGAATTTGCAAAAGTCTTGAGCGCCCAACCGAACCAAAAGAGTATCGAGAATCCCGTCGTGACCGGGATCGGCGCTGTGTCGTCGTTGGGGGAGGATTTGCGGTCTAGCTGGCGGCGGCTGCTAGCAGGGAAATCCGGTGTTTGCTACCAACAGCCCTTTTCCGAGCTCCCCTCGTTGCCTTTGGCGTTGTTGGGCAACCACCCGACCAACGTGCCTGCCCTGGTCGAAAAAACCGTTGGTGCTGCGATCGCCGATGCCAACCTTTCGGTGCCTTTACCCGATTGCGCCGTGGTCATCGGTTCCAGTCGCTCCCAACAAAGTCGCCTTGAAGAACTGGCCCGCCGCTACTACCAATCGTCGCCGCCTATTGCCGCAGATTTTCTCGACAGTTGGCTGCATGCTTTCCCCGCCGAAACCTCCATGGCAGCCGCGCGGCAAATTGGCTCCCAAACAGCGGTTCTCTCGCCCATGGCCGCCTGCGCTACTGGATTGTGGGCAATCGCCGAAGCCTGCGAACTCATTGCTACCGGTACCTGCAAACGAGCGATCGCGGGAGCCGTAGAAGCCCCTATTACTCCCTTAACCCTAGCTGGTTTTCGCCAAATGGGAGCTTTAGCTACCACCGGTTGCTATCCCTTCGACCGCCATCGGGAAGGATTTGTCCTCGCCGAAGCCGGTGCCGTCTTGGTCCTAGAAACCCCCGAATTAGCCAAACAACGGCAAACCACTGCCTACGGTCAATTCTTGGGCGCTGGATTGAGCGCCGATGCATACCACATAAGTGCTCCCAAGTCAACCCCCGAAAGCGCCGCGACCGCTGTCAAACAGTGTTTGGCAGCTAGCCAGCTAACCCCCAAAGATATCAACTACATTCACGCCCACGGTACCGCCACCAACATGGGCGACTCTCGGGAAGCCACCCTCATCCAACGCTTATTTCCCGAAACCGTCTTTGTCAGTTCCACCAAAGGTGCAACTGGGCACCCTTTAGGTGCTTCCGGAGCCGTCGGTGCTGCTTTTTCCTTGTTAGCATTGCAAGAACAGACCCTTCCCCCCTGCGTGGGATTGCAACAACCAGACTTTCCCGAAATTCGATGGGTACAAAAGACCCAGCCAGCGCTCCTCAACCAAGTTCTCAACTTTAGTTTTGGTTTCGGCGGTCAAAATGCCGTCGTAGCTTTTGGCAAATCGCCCTTGATTCCCGAAATTTTTAGATAAATCTCAGGAATCCTTTATTGAATTTTTCCAAAACCGAGCTAGCGATCGTGCCAAAATAGAAAGTACTAAGCAATATTGCTACCAATTTTCTTCTGGTTGGTAGTTAGCAACGAACAAGATTTCCCAGCATATTGCCCAGCATCAAGATAAACCAGATCGCAATCGAACATTCATGGTTGACCTCGCCCGCAAAAATCTGTTGGAAGACATTCCCCGTTTGCTCGTTGCCCAAGCGGGCATTATGTTTGCCGTGAGCTTGGTAACCATCGAAACCGGTATTTTTAACGGTTTTGTGCGTTCCACGGCTTTAATCATCGATAAATCCGAAGCTGACATTTGGGTCGCTTCCGAAGAAATGATCCATTTAAGCCTAACCACGCCGCTTCCCGTGGAACACCTGTTGCAAGCTCGCCAAATCGAAGGGGTAGATGCCGCAGAAGGCTTATTGATGCGTTCGGCACGCTGGCGCACTTTTGAAGGAGAAATTGCCCCCGTGCAGGTAATTGGGTTCGATCCCCAAGGGGAACTGTTTTCTCCCTGGAATGTAGAAGCCGGTCAAGTAAGCAACTTAACCGAACCCTATACGGCAATAATAGACAGTTCCGTACAACAAGCTTTGGATATCGAATCGGTAGGGGGCGAAGCGGAAGTCAACTTTTTGCCAGTGGAGGTGGTGGGGTTTACGCAAGGCAACCAATCGATCGTATCGAGTCCTTTTTTATATACCTCCTTATCCACGGCTAATACTTATTTGAATGCGCAACTGAAATCGTCCGTCAATTGTACTCTTCAAGATGGCAACATTCGTTGTACCAATATTTACGAACGCGATCGCGATTCTAAAATAGGAGAAGAACCACCCCCAGAACCATCTCCCCTGCAAGCCTCCGACTTGGTAACCTACATTTTGGTCAGTGCCGAATCTGGTCAGGATGTAGAACAGTTACAACAGCGTTTGGAATCAAAACTGGTAGGCGTTCGTGCCTACACCCGCCAAGAAATGGCGAACCGCACCCGCGATTACTGGAAAACCCGTACCGGCATTGGCTTTATCCTGGGATTGGGAGCAGCCGTCGGCGTCGTCGTTGGCGTGGTGGTGGTCGGACAAATTTTATACGCCTCCGTATCCGATAACATCAAAGAATTTGGCACCCTAAAAGCCATGGGGGCCAGCGATCGCGTTTTGTACGGCGTCATCATCGAACAAGCCCTCTGGATGGGCGTTTTCGGCTACATTCCCGGCATGTTGCTTTGTTTGGGCATTAGCAGTATAGCCTACAGTACCCAAGGCATATTAATTCTCATCACGCCCACCACCGCCGTAGCCGTTTTTGGCATCACTGTCGTCATTTGCGTTAGCGCCGCCGTCTTTGCCATTCAAAAAGTTCTTCGCATCGATCCGGCGATCGTGTTTAAAGCCTGATCGAGCTAAGTATAGGAGCAACCGGATATGGATCCTTGCGAATAGAAAGATACAATAAATGATTTTCTCCCATGCTCCCATACTCCCATGCCCCTCTTCCCCACTGCCACTCCCGGAGTTGTATATATGATTCCCAACACCAAAACCAATATTCAACAGCAAACCTCGACCATCCAAGCAGCCATTGAATCGAAAGGAATCGAAATGGTTTTTTACGCGGGTTCGCAACCCACTCGCGTACTTAAAGACATTAACCTCCAACTGACGAAAGGGGAAATTCACCTGTTAATGGGGCCTTCTGGTTCTGGCAAAACCACATTGCTGTCTATTTTAGCCGGATTGCTGACACCCACCCGTGGTAGCGTTTCCTTGTTGGGAACGGAAATTACACAATTGTCGCCAAAAAAGCTATCTCGCTTCCGCTTGGAAAAAATTGGTTTTATCTTTCAAGGATTTAACTTGTTTTCAGCCCTAACAGCCAGCGAAAACGTGCGACTCGCTTTAAACCTCAAAGGTATCAAAAAAAAGGAAGCACACCGCCAAGCCATGCATTTGTTGGAACAAGTAAGTTTGGCAGACAAAGCCGACCAACAACCGAAAGATTTATCCGGCGGTCAAAAACAACGAGTTGCGATCGCGCGTGCTTTAGCTGGCTATCCTCCCATTATTATGGCAGACGAACCCACCGCTGCCTTGGATTCGGTAAGCGGTCATGCTATTATAGATTTACTGCGCCGTCTGGCGAAAGAAGAAGGAGCTACCGTTTTAATTGTTACGCACGATCCCCGCATTTTAGATGTAGCCGATCGCGTGATTTGCGTTGAAGACGGGAAACTACAACCACAAGATGACTGCGCCAATAGCTAAAGTGGTTGCTTATCAAAACTCCGACTGTTCGCCGGCCGCCACCAAACTTTCCCACCTCCAGTTAATTTATGCGAATTGGTGCTAACTACATCGGAAACGGTCAATGTGAGTTTGCGGTTTGGGCTCCCTCACCTCAAGAAGTGACCCTGGAAATCGTTTCTCCCTATCCCCGTTCCATTTCCATGACTCCCCGAGAACGCGGATACTGGCAAGTAACCTTACCCGATATTTCTCCCCAAACTCAGTATTGGTATTGTTTGAATGGGGAAAAGCGACGACCCGATCCAGCCTCTCACTACCAACCCCAGGGCGTTCACCAACCATCTCAAGTTATCGACCACAGCGATTTTGCCTGGGAAGATAGCAACTGGCAAGGCATTCCTTTATCCGACTATATCGCCTACGAACTGCATGTAGGTACCTTTACCCCCCAAGGAACGTTCGACGCGATAATTCCCCGACTACCGGATTTGCAAGAAATCGGCATTAATGCTATCGAAATCATGCCCGTAGCGCAATTTCCCGGCAGCCGCAACTGGGGATACGATGGTGTCTATCCCTTTGCCGTACAAAACTCCTACGGCGGACCGGAAGGGTTGAAACGCCTGGTCAATGCCTGCCACCAACAGGGCATGGCCGTAATTCTAGATGTAGTCTACAATCATTTTGGACCGGAAGGCAACTATACCCGGGATTTTGCTCCTTATTTTACCGACCGCTACCAAACTCCCTGGGGTAGTGCCACGAACTTTGACGATGCCTATAGCGATGGCGTCCGCAATTTTGTCATTGAAAATGCCTTATATTGGTTTCGGGAATACCACGTAGATGCCTTGCGCCTCGATGCCATTCACGCCATCTACGACTTCGGTGCCAAACATATTTTAGAAGAACTAGCGCAAAAAACCCAGGAATTTTGCCAGCAGCAACGCCGGCAAGTGTATTTAATTGCTGAAAGCGACCTCAACGACGTGAGGGTCATCAATCCCCCGGAAATTGGTGGCTATGGCATTCACGCCCAATGGAGCGATGATTTTCACCATTGCATCCATACCCTGCTTACCGGAGAACAACAAGGCTACTATCAAGACTTTGGTACCTGCGAACAACTCGCCAAAGCCTTTCAGGAAAGTTTTGTCTACAGTTGGGACTATTCGCCCTTTCGCCAACGATACCACGGTAGCTACGCCGGCGATCGCCCCCCTACCCAATTTTTTGTTTGCTCTTGCAACCACGACCAAGTCGGCAACCGCATGTTGGGAGAGCGTTTGTCTCACTTAGTCTCGTTTTCCGGTGCCAAACTAGCCGCCGCCAGCGTCTTGCTTTCCCCCTACATGCCTTTATTGTTCATGGGAGAAGAATACGGCGAAAGCGCTCCTTTTTTGTATTTTATCAGCCACAACGATCCGGATTTGGTGGCAGCCGTGCGCGAAGGCAGAAAACAAGAATTTGCAGCTTTCCACAGCGAAGGCGAACCTCCCGATGCCGCCAGTATCGAAACCTTTCAAAAATGCCAGCTAAACTGGGAAAAACGCCACCAAGGCAACCACCAAGTCTTGCTTAACTGGTACCGCCATTTAATCCAACTGCGTCGCCAGCATCCAGCTTTGCGATCGAGCGATCGCCGGCGTACAATGGCTAGCAGCGACGAAGAAAAGAAACTGGTATTCCTGCATCGCTACCATCCCAACAGTGCAGTCTTCTGTATTTTCAACTTCAACCAACAAGCCGTTTCCTATACCTTTAGCGACGGGTATGGTAAGCAAAAACTCAACTCCGACCAAAGCCAGTGGTTGGGGTCTGGTATTTCAATTTCCGAAAAAGCCAACCAAGGAGATACCATTTCCCTACCTCCCCAAAGCGTGGTTATGTACGAAAAATAACTTCCCATTGATTTTTCCTAATTTCCCCGTAAATCTTCCAACAGGATAGCCACAACAACCATGCGTATTCCTACAGCTACCTACCGCCTGCAATTTCATCCGGAATTTGGCTTTCAGCAAGCACAAAAAGTCATTCACTATTTAGCAGAATTGGGAATTTCCGACATTTATGCTTCGCCCATTTTTAAAGCGCGTTCCGGAAGTTCCCACGGATACGATGTGGTCGATCCCAACCAACTCAATCCCGAACTGGGAAGCCACCAAGATTTTGAAAATCTCATGGCAGAATTGCATTCGCTAAACATGGGTTGGGTACAAGATATTGTTCCCAATCACATGGCTTACAACAGCGAAAATTATTTTTTAATGGATATTCTAGAACACGGACCCGATTCGGAATATTTTGATTACTTTGATATTGAGTGGGAACATCCTTACGAAGACATTAAAGGCAAACTTCTCACGCCCATGTTGGGGGATTTTTATGGCAATTGTCTGGAAAATGGCGAAATTCAACTGAACTACGACGAAAATGGGTTGAACGTCAATTATTACGACATTAAACTTCCCCTACGCATCGAATCCTACGCTACATTTTTAAGCCACGATTTGGGCAGATTGTCCAGAAAATTAGGGCGCAGCCATCCCGATGCCATTAAAATGCTGGGGATTTTGTACATCGTCAAAAGCATTTCTACCGATTTATCGGGAAGGCAGCGCAAAGACCAAACCGATTTTGTAAAATCGCTACTTTGGGAAGCATATAACAATAACGAGGAAATCAAAAATTTCATCAATCGCAATCTAGAAATTTTCAACGGCGAAGTCGGCAAACCCGAAAGTTTCGATTTGCTGGATAAACTGCTATCGGAACAATTTTTCCGCCTATCGTTTTGGAAAGTAGGTGCGGAAGAATTAAACTATCGCCGCTTTTTTACGGTAAATGATTTAATTAGTTTGCGAGTGGAAGACCAGCGGGTATTTCAGAAAACCCACGAAACCATCGAACAATTGGTGAAAGCGGGGAAATTTACGGGATTGCGCATCGACCATATTGATGGTTTGTTTGACCCCACCGAATACCTGCGACGCTTGCGGGAGAAAATGGGGGATATTTATGTTGTTGCCGAGAAAATTTTGGAGTTGGGAGAAAAACTTCCCGAAGAATGGTGCTTGCAGGGAACGTCGGGATATCATTTTCTCAACCAAGCCAATAGCGTTTTTTGTCAAACCGATAACGCACGGGAGTTTAGCAATATTTATCGCCGCATGACCGGTTACCACGAAGTATACGAAAATTTAGTTTCCGAGAAAAAGCGGTTGATTGCGGAAACCAATTTGGTTGGCGATGTGGATAATATTGCGCGGTTGTTGAAGCGGATTGCGGGTCAGTATCGCTACGGCAGGGATTTTACGCTAACGGGATTGAAAAAAGCGATTTTGGAAGTTTTGGTGCAATTTCCCATTTACTGTACCTATATTAACCACGATGGGGTGAGCGATCGCGATCGCTTTTATGTGCGCAAAGCCATTCAAAAAGCCAAACGTCAAATTCCCCAACTGGTAAAAGAATTAAATTTAATTGAAAAATTCTTATTGTTGGATTACGAAGGCACCCTCACCGATGCCGAAAGGGAACAGTGGGTTCTTTTTGCCATGCGGTTGCAGCAATTTTCCGGTCCTTTAATGGCGAAAGGCGTGGAAGATACGTTATTTTACGTTTACAATCGCTTGGTTTCCCTCAACGAAGTCGGCGGTCATCCCCAGCAATTTGGGATTTCGTTAGAGGATTTTCACCAGTTCAATCGAGAACAATTAAAATCCTGGCCCCATGCTATGAACGCTACTTCCACCCACGATACCAAACGCAGCGAAGATGTGCGTGCCAGAATTAATGTTTTGTCGGAAATTCCTACAGAATGGGAGGCGCAAGTAAAACGCTGGCGGGAATTAAATGAAGAACATAAAAAAACCAGCAGCGAGAATACCAAAAGCGGCAAAGACCAGCGCACCATTCCCGATGCCAACGACGAATATTTTCTCTATCAAAATTTGGTAGGGGTTTTTCCGTTTTCTGCCGACGAACAAGAATATGCCGATTTTACAGAACGCATCAAACAATATGTCATAAAATCGGTGCGCGAGGCTAAGGTTCACACGGCATGGATAACGCCGGATACGGATTACGAGGAAGGATTTCTGGCTTTTATCGATAAAATTTTGAATCCTTCTCCAGACAATACGTTTTTGACAGAATTTCGAGATTTTCAAAAGAAAATTGCTGCCTATGGCATGTTCAATTCCCTATCGCAAACGTTGTTAAAAATAGCTTCTCCAGGGGTACCAGATTTTTATCAAGGAACGGAACTGTGGAATTTAAGTTTGGTAGACCCAGACAATCGCCGCGCGGTGGATTATGAAGAAAGGCTATCTTTCTTGCAAGAAATGAAGCGACGCTGTCAGACGGGAATGGAAAGTTTGCTGTCGGATTTGAAGGCAACCCGCGAAGATGGCAGGATGAAATTATTTTTGATAGCGCGGGGGTTGCAAGCGAGGCAGGAATACCAGCAGGTTTTTCAACATGGCGATTACCTGCCGCTGTCGGTGACGGGTTCGTTTCACTGGCATATTATTGCTTTTGCTCGATTTTACCGTGGAACAACGGTTATTGCGATCGCGCCTCGTTTTCTGACTTCCGTCATTTCTCCCGATGCGGATCCCCTTGGCGAAGAAGTTTGGAAAGATACCCGCATCGAACTTCCCAAGAAATTACAATCTGCCAAATGGCGGGATACGCTGGTGGATTTGGAAGTTGCTGGCGGGGAAACGCTATCGGTTGGGCAGGTTTTGCAGGAATTTCCGGTGGCTTTGTTGGTGAGCGAAGAATGATTTCTT
>CAYZHY010000128.1:0-9978 GCA_964477525.1 uncultured Geitlerinema sp.
GAGAACGGGTGCGACAACTGGGACGTCGCATTGTCCTAGCGGATATTTTACACGAAGACCCAGAAACCGGTTACGTCCGCCACCACTCCCAACAGCTAGCCAAAGTGCTTATGCGTTGGTATGGGCGCGCCGGTCAACTTGGCAGCCGCAGTTGGAAAAAGCAACGGGTGGGTGTGCAAAAATCTACGGCTAGCCATAGCAGTTAATCTACATAATCATCATCTTCGCTGTCATCTTTGCTGGGATTCGACCATGCCGGTTTGAGGTCGATTGGCGTTTCCCAAGCATCTTCCAACACTTCTACATTGGTTGCTTTGGTAGATGGAGAAGATGGGTACTGGGATTTTTGCTCTTGCGGTTCTTCATATTCAGCAGGTTGCACTGACAGTGAGGTCTCCTGTGTTTCTTGATGGTTTTCTGGTGTCGCAGCATTGCCGGTGCCGTTTTTCCCCACCAAATCCAGACTCGATGCATCTTTGTTTGTTCGATTCGATTCCGCTTGGAAGGTCAGCTGTTGGTCTTCCACGTCGATGACCACGGTATCCCCAGAGGCAAACATATTTTCCAGGATTTTGGTAGCAATGGGGTCTTGCAGTTCTTTCTGAATGGCCCGTTTGAGCGGACGCGCACCGTATACTGGGTCGTAGCCGACGTTAGCTAGATAGCCTTTCGCTGCATCGGTAATTTGCAAGTGAATGTTTTGGTCTTCCAAAAGACCTTCCAAATCAGCCACTTGAATGCCCACAATTTCTTGCAATTCGTCGCGGTTGAGGGGATGGAAGATAATGGTTTCGTCGAGACGGTTGAGGAATTCCGGACGGAAATGGCGCCGCAGTTCGGTTATCACGCGCGATCGCATTTCTTGGTAGTAGCTGTTATCCCCCGCTACGTCTAAAATATATTCGCTGCCAATATTGCTGGTCATGACAATGACGGTATTGCTGGCATCAATGGTACGTCCTTGGGAATCGGTGATTCTGCCCTCATCCAAAAGTTGCAGCAAGATATTGAAAACGTCGGTATGGGCTTTTTCTACTTCGTCAAAAAGCACTACCGAGTAAGGATGGGCGCGAATGGCTTTGGAAAGCTGACCGCCCTCGTCGTAGCCTAAATACCCTGGCGGCGCTCCCACCAACCGGGAAATGGCATGCCGTTCCATGTATTCCGACATGTCGATACGAATCAAGGCATCTTCAGTATCGAACAAACATTCCGCTAAAGCTCTGGCGAGTTCGGTTTTGCCAACCCCTGTCGGTCCCATGAACAAAAAGGAACCAATGGGACGTTTGGGGTCTTTCATGCCGGCTCTGGCACGGCGAATGGCGGTAGCAACGGCGGTGACAGCTTCTTGCTGCCCGATTACCCGTTGGTGGAGCTGCTCTTCCAGTTTCAAGAGTTTCTGTTTCTCTGACTCCAGCAAGCGATTGACGGGGATACTAGTCCATTTGGCGACGATTTCGGCAATGTCTTCTTCGGTGACTTGCTCGCGCAGTAAGTTGGACCCTTCCGATTGTAACTTCAGCAGCTTGGCTTCGTATTCTTCGCGATCGCATTGGATTTTTTCCAAACGACCGTATTTTAACTGTGCGGCGCGGTTTAAGTCGTAATCCCGTTCGGCGCGTTCGATTTGAACCCGCAGCTGGTCTTCTTCTTCTTTGATGGTGTTAATCGTCTCCAACAGTTGTTTTTCATCCTGCCACTGGGAATTTAATTTTTCCTGGGTAGTGCTTAGCTGCTGAATTTCCGATTGGATTTTTTCTAAGCGATCGCTGGCAGCGCTGTATCCCCCGGCACGAGCGTGTTTTTCCTCACCTTCTAGGGAAAGTTTTTCCATTTCCAACTGCATCAACCGCCGTTCTACACTCTCCAATTCATCCGGCTTGGAAGTAATCTCCATTTTTAGCTTCGCCGCCGCTTCATCCACCAAATCAATGGCTTTATCCGGCAAAAAGCGATCGCTAATATACCGACTAGACAGCGTTGCCGCCGCCACCAGCGCCGAATCCATAATCTTCACACCGTGGTGAACCTCGTAGCGTTCCTTCAATCCCCGCAAAATGGAAATGGCATCTTCCGAAGAAGGTTCCCGCACCAAAATCGGCTGAAACCGACGTTCCAACGCCGCATCTTTCTCGATATATTTGCGATATTCCTCCAGCGTCGTCGCACCAATACAGCGGAGTTCTCCCCGCGCCAGCATGGGTTTGAGCAAATTGCCAGCATCCATGGAACTGTTCGACCCAGAACCCGTTCCCACTAACGTGTGCAACTCGTCAATAAACAGCACAATTTGACCGTCGGAAAGCGCCACCTCCCGCAAAACCGCACGCAAGCGTTTTTCAAAATCGCCGCGATACTTGGCACCGGCAATGGTACTGCCCAAATCCAAAGACACCAACTGTCGGTCTTTCAAAGATTCCGGCACATCGCCATTGACAATCCGCTGTGCCATCGCCTCGGCAATCGCCGTTTTTCCCACACCGGGTTCGCCAATCAGCAAAGGATTGTTCTTGGTACGCCGCGAGAGAACCTGAATTACCCGGCGAATTTCCTCATCGCGCCCAATTACCGGATCTAATTTCCCAGCTCTCGCCTCTTCCGTCAGGTCGCGACCGTATTTTGCCAGTGCGGAAGTGGATTGCTCGTCAGACGCTTCGCCAGTTTCCTCATCGTCGGTGGTTTCGGTTTCTTCTGCTGGCAATTTCTGCTTGCTGGCGGCGGCTTTTTCCGTACGCTGCAGGTTTTGCACCGCCGTTTCCAAATCTTCGCGGTTGAGATTGAGGGATTTGCAAGTACGCTTGCCAATGCGATCGTCTTGTAGGAATGCTAGCAGTAAATGTTCGATGTCAATGCATTTATCCTGTAGCTCTTCGGTGTTGGATTTAGCATTATCCAACAGCACATCCAAACCGTGACCCAAATACAGTTGTTCCACCACGCCAACTTTTGGTTGGCGCTTGGCAAATCGTTCCAAATCCTGCTGGATGCGTTCGGCTTGCACGCCGGTTTGGTTCAAAATGGTGGTTGCTCGCTCTGTATTTTCCAGCAAAGCGAGCATGACATGTTCGACTTCTAACTGTTGGGAACGAAATTTGCGAGCAATGTCTTGCGATTCCACGAGCGCTTCCCAAGCTCGGTCTGTAAATTGATCTGGATCGGTTGGCTGCATCGCGACTAAATTTCCTCTTCGGCTGTATCCTATACAAATGTGTGTGACAGCTTAACAAAAATTAGCTGTTTATCCTGAGCTGTTAAACTCCTATTTATCCATCCTTTCCTATTGTATCGAGTGCTGGCGCTGACCAGACAAGGTTGCTGCCGACAATGTCATGCAACTCCTAAAAACAAGTTGAACATCCTTCCTTTCTAGGCATTTTTTCCCGTATCCTAGCAGGCAACGGTTCGACTCAGCTTACCGTACACGGGGAGGATGTTTTTATGATTTCCGATACAGCTATAGCAGATATCCGCGCGCGCGAAATTCTCGATTCTCGCGGCAGACCGACAGTAGAGGCAGAAGTACAGCTGTTTAACGGTGTGGTTGGCGTGGCACAGGTTCCTAGCGGTGCTTCCACGGGAACGTTTGAGGCTCACGAACTGCGGGACGACGAAAGCAGCCGCTACAGTGGTAAAGGGGTTTCCAGAGCGGTGCGCAACGTTCACGAGATTATTGCGCCACTGCTGTCGGAACAGGATGCGCTCAATCAGGCATCCCTGGATTACCAAATGCTCGATCGCGATGGCACTGACAATAAGAAAAATTTGGGTGCCAATGCGATTTTGGCGGTGTCTCTGGCGATGGCTAAAGCAAGTGCCGAGGCGTTGGAAATTCCGCTGTATCGATATTTGGGCGGTCCGCTGGCCAATTTGCTGCCGGTTCCCCTGATGAATGTTTTAAACGGTGGTGCCCACGCGGCGAACAATGTGGATTTCCAGGAGTTTATGATTGTACCGGTGGGAGCGCCCAGTTTTAAAGAGGCTTTGCGCTGGGGAGCGGAAGTTTTTGCTTCTCTGAGCAAGGTTTTGAACGAAAAAGGGTTGCTCACTGGGGTTGGTGATGAAGGTGGCTATGCGCCCAATTTGGGGTCCAATCAACAGGCGCTGGAGTTTTTGATTGCAGCCATCGAACGGGCTGGTTACAAACCAGGAGAACAGGTGGCTTTGGCGCTGGATGTTGCTGCCAATGAGTTTTACCAAGACGGTCAGTACGTTTACGAAGGGTCTACCCATTCGGCGGCAGAATTGGTGGATTATTTGGGGCAGTTGAGCGATCGCTATCCTATTATTTCCATTGAAGATGGTCTGTACGAGGAAGATTGGGAAAACTGGCAGCTACTGTCGCAAAAACTGGGCAACAAGCTGCAGTTGGTAGGTGACGATTTGTTTGTGACCAATCCCACTCGGTTGAAAAAAGGCATCGAAACCAATTCTGGTAACTCTATTTTGATTAAGCTCAACCAAATTGGTTCGCTCACCGAAACCTTGGAAACCATCGACCTGGCCAACCGCCACGGTTACCGTTCCGTCGTCAGCCACCGTTCCGGCGAAACGGAAGATACCACCATTGCCGATTTAGCTGTAGCTACCCGCGCCGGTCAAATTAAAACCGGTTCCCTATCTCGCAGCGAACGAATTGCCAAGTACAACCGCTTGCTGCGCATTGAAGACGAACTGGGCGATCGCGCTGTCTATGCCGGTGCCGTTGGCTTTGGTCCGCGCGTTTATGCCTAATTTCTAATTTTTTGGCAACCTCCCCTCTTTATCACAAGAGGGGTTTTTTGTCAATATATCCAACACCAAAATTTAGGGATAAAAGCTCAACTGGGGCAACCCCAACGTTTCCTGCCATCCCATCATTAAATTCATACATTGTACCGCTTGTCCGGCTTGCCCTTTGAGCAAATTGTCGATTGCAGACATAACCACAACCCGACCGGTACGCGGGTCTACCTCAATACCGAGATAGGCTAAATTGGTGCCGCAAGCCCATTTGGTTTGGGGATAAGTACCTCCCGGTAAAATGCGTACCCAGGGAGAATGGCGGTAGAACGCCTTGTAAATGGTGATCAAATCTTCCCGTACCAATCCCGGGTCGCGCAAAGTGGCATAAACCGTTGCCAAAATTCCGCGTACCATGGGAATCAGGTGGGGGGTAAACTGAACGGCAACCTCGTGACCGGCCAATTCCGTACAAATTTGCTCGATTTCCGGACTGTGACGGTGGCGTGCTACGCCATAAGCCGCTAAACTATTATCAGCTTCCGCTAGCAATAAATTGGTTTTGGCTTTGCGACCGGCACCAGAAGTTCCCGATTTGGCATCAATAATGGCAGTATCGGGAACAATCAACCCTTGTTTGAACAGCGGAGATAAAGCCAGCAAACTAGCGGTGGGATAGCATCCCGGACATCCTATCAGTTGGGCATTTTTAATGCGATCGCGATACAGTTCCGGCAACCCATACACCGCAGTAGCAGCTACAGATTCATCCGTACGGTTTTCTCCATACCAAGCTTGATAGGTAGCCAGATTGTAAAATCGATAGTCAGCACTGAGGTCGAGAACTTTACAACCTTTTTCTAAGAGTTTGGGCGCCATTTGCCAAGCCAAGCCGTTGGGTAAAGAGAGAAAAACCACCTCGGCTTTGGCAGCAATGGTATCTGCATCTACTGGTTCGATATCCAAATCGACAACATGACCGAGATGGGGATATAACTCGGCAAACGATTTCCCGGCACTGCTGTCGCCTCCCAAATAGGTAATTTGTATTTGGGGATGTTCTTGTAACAATCGCACCAATTGCACGCCTCCATAACCGGAAGCGCCCACAATGGCAGCGGTAATCAATCCGTCCTCACCCATTTTGCCTACCTCTTCATTTGTTTGACTGAAAAAATTTATGACGAAAAGATGAAAATCGTTGGTTTTGCCTTTTACCCGCGGGATGCTAGCAAAAGAATGTTGGCTGCATTGTAGTATCGTTTGCCGGAATTGGTAGAAATGCCACAGCAAATTTTCCACCGGCGGTTTTCGGTAGTCTAACACTGAGGTGGGAATCGATATTCTAGAATAGAGGAAATTGAGTGGCAAAGCCCTCTATCCAAGAACTTTCTAAAACCAGATACTTATGTTTGATTTTCTCAATAGCCTATTCGGTCGCCATCCAGAATCGATAAAAGCCAAGGTAGAAATCTACACCTGGCAAGTTTGTCCCTACTGTATCCGCGCCAAACTGCTTTTGTGGTGGAAAGGCGTAGATTTTATCGAATATAAAATCGATGGAGACGAAGCTGCCCGGGAAAAAATGGCCAAACGCGCTCAAGGCAGGCGCAAAGTCCCGCAAATTTTCATCAATGGGGAACCCATCGGTGGCTGCGACGAACTTTACCAGCTTGATGGGGAAGAAAAATTGGACAAAATGCTATCGCGCGCGCCTTCTAAAGGGTTTGCTACCTAACGAATACCAACCCTACCAACGCCACCGTCGCTGGATGGCATACGCTGTAGAATTAGCCATAGCCACTGGGGAAGTCGGGGAAGTTCCGGTAGCGGCGGTGGTGGTGGATGGGCAAGATTGCCTGGTGTCGGCAGCCACCAACCGACAACAACGCGATCGCGATCCTACCGCCCACGCGGAAATGCTTGCTATTCGCCAAGCAACGCAAAAACAACAAAATCGCTATTTAACCGATTGTACGCTATACGTGACCTTAGAACCCTGTGCCATGTGTGCCGGTGCGATCGTACATGCGCGTTTGCAGGTATTGGTCTACGGTGCCGACGACCCCAAAACCGGTGCCATTCGTACCGTTGCCAACCTTCCCGATAGTGCCCTTTCCAACCATCGCTTGAGTGTCTGGGGAGGGATTTTGGAATCAGACTGTCGGCGTTTGTTGCAAGATTGGTTTGGGAAGCGGCGGTTGAGAGAGGGGGATGAGGGGGAAGAAAGAATACCAACAAACGAACTTTGAGAAAATCTCAAGTTAGAGATTGGGGAGATGGCAGGGGAAAACCTTCATAACCCATCTTCCAAAGATACAGTCGCAATGACCAATTTCAGTTTCTCAACCACTTTTGCCCCTTTTCCAAAACCCACCATCTCCATTGCCAGACCAAATCATGCTACGATCGCATATAGAGAGGCTTTAAAAAAGTTTACAGGCGATTGTTAAACGTCGGAATCGATCCGTGGAAGAAAGCAAAAACCAACAATTCGAGTTTGACTCGGTAGAAGGTGCCCTGGAAGACCTAAAGCAGGGGCGATCGCTCATTGTGGTCGATGACGAAAACCGAGAAAATGAGGGAGACCTCATTTGTGCCGCTCAATTTGCGACGCCAGAGGTAATTAACTTTATGGCGATTCATGCCAGGGGATTGATTTGCCTGGCAATGGTGGGAGAGCGGTTAGACGAACTAGATTTGCCGCCGATGGTGGCAAACAGTGGCGATAACAATCAAACGGCTTTTACCGTCAGCATCGACGCTGCCCCCCATTTGGGCGTTAGCACTGGCATTTCCGCCGAAGACCGTTCGCGTACCATTCAAGCGGCGATTTCCAGCAATACCAAACCAGAAGACTTAATCCGCCCCGGTCACGTCTTCCCTTTACGCGCTCGTTCTGGTGGCGTTCTCAAACGCGCCGGTCATACAGAAGCAGCGGTGGATTTGTCGCGTTTGGCTGGTTTGTATCCTGCCGGTGTCATCTGCGAAATCCAAAATCCCGATGGGTCGATGGCGCGCTTGCCAGAACTGATGGATTATGCCAAGACCCACAATTTAAAAATTATCAGCATAGCCGATTTAATTAGCTATCGCCTTGCCCACGAACGTTTTGTTTGGCGGCAAACTGTAGCCGAATTGCCCACGGAATTTGGTCATTTTCAAATCTACGGCTACCATAACAGTTTGGATAACTCCGACCACGTAGCCATTGTTAAAGGCAATCCTGAAGATTTTCCCAAGCATCCAGTTTTGGTGCGGGTTCACTCGGAATGTCTCACCGGAGATGCTTTGGGGTCTTTGCGCTGCGATTGTCGCCGGCAACTACAGGCGGCTTTGAAAACCATCGAGTCGGCTGGGTCTGGTGTGGTGGTTTACCTGCGTCAGGAAGGGCGTGGGATTGGGTTGATTAATAAGTTAAAAGCCTATTCCCTGCAAGATATGGGATTGGATACGGTGGAAGCCAACCACAGTTTGGGTTTTCCGGCAGACTTGCGCAATTACGGGGTGGGGGCACAAATTCTCAGCGATTTGGGGGTGAAGCAAATTCGCCTTTTGACGAACAATCCTCGGAAAATTGCTGGTTTGCGCGGTTATGGCATTGAAGTGGTGGACCGCGTGCCCCTGTTAATCGAAGCAACGCCTCACAATATTAATTATTTAACAACAAAAGCGGAAAAGCTGGGTCACATGCTGCTGCAAACTTTTTTGGTGACTTTAGCGATTCGCTGGAGTGACGAACCGTTGGCGACGGCGCAGCGATACGAACGTTTGGAGAAAATCCGCTTTCTGGCGTTGCAGTATAATTTGCTGGTACAAGAGGAGGCGCGACCGGTGGTGGCAGCGGTATTTGGTACGTCGCCGTTGACGGTGCATATTGGGTTGGACCAGCCGCAAGTGGCGTCGCCGGATTGGTTTGCTCAGCCAGACCATCCCTATTTAAAAGCGATCGCTTCAATTTTGGACGATTTGGCAGCCAATCCGCAAGTGGAAGAGTTGGAAATTTTGGTGTCTACGGGGGTGGACCCCATGCGCAATTTACGCGCCAATATTGAACGCCATACGTATTCTTTCGATAGTCGTCCTGGGTCTATATGCGATCGCTTTCAAACCCAGACCATTTACCATTTCAAACGGGAAAAATCGGCAAAATAATAGAAAAATGTAGGGGCAAGCCCCCGTGCTTGCCCCTCTTCCTTGTTTTTACAGCGACTCTGTCGAACCTTCAAACAGACATTTATCGGAATCGCAACCAGCCGGACCTTGCTCGCCAAATTCTGCCGAGTCGTAACGGCTTAAAGCGTCGTGGAAGTTGTCGTTTTGACAGCGTTGTTCGGCGGCGCGTACCAACTCTTCGTAGGTAGACCGTTCGATGGGTTCAAAAGGCAACCGGGGAAAGCTCTGGTGAGCGTCGAAACGTGCCAACAAGGCAGCAGAAATGTAGCCTTCGTCGTTTTGAATGGCTTCGTAAATGGCGTTGCCCAGGTCTTCGATTTCATTTTCCCGCAGTTCGATGGTGGAGGAGGTGTTGTGGGTGACGTAGTATTTTTGCACCTGCATGGCAAAGTCAAACTGCGCCAGAGCCGAGAATTTGCTAATGTCAATCTCATCGGCACCGGGTAGGTCTGCCCAGGAAACAGCTACCGGCATTTCCACCAACCATTCGGTACAGCGGGGATCGAAGGGATCGTCGAGCAAGTTGCCATTTTCATCGCGATCGCTCTGTGCTGGCACCACCGTGTAACCATAATCGATACAAGCCAGCGCCACTGGGTCGTTTTTGCGGAAGGTAACCCGCCGGATAAAGCGAGCGGCTTTGGGGGGATGCCAACCCGGAGATGCCCCAGTGAGGAGGGATTTGGTTCCGCTAGGTTGCACGCAGGTGCAGCGATTGGGTTTTTTCAGTCCGTGGCGCGTGCAATAATCCCAAACTTTTTGATGCACGATATCGCGCCAGCGGCTTAAATATTCCCGTTCTTTACGCTTGTATTCTAGCCCCTGTGCGGTTTCTGGTCGTCCGGCTTCCCACCAGCGCAACCAGTCCACACCAAAGGCATGAACGAAAAAGTCAAACAATCCCGTGAAGGAAACGCCGACAATGGGGTCGAATTCCCGGCTTTCCTGGTAGCGGGGTTCGATAAATTTATGGTTGAGCAATGCCGCTACTGCGATCGCGCCAGCTTCAAATGCTTCTTTTTGTTCTTGGTCGTTGTTAGGGTCGATCTGGTTGAGGTGAACCTCACTTAAATTGCAGAAGAA
>CAYZHY010000129.1:0-9949 GCA_964477525.1 uncultured Geitlerinema sp.
GAAACAGAGGGTATTTTTTATGAAATATTAATAAAACTTAACATTAAACGTTTCTGATGTTGACGAACATCGCCAACATTTTGGTTGCGATATTTATGGATTGGCGATCGCTTGTTGTCCAACCGCGTTCTCATCATCTGATTCTTGGCTAGATACCAGAGGCAACCCAAGAACCAAAGACGAACCTTTCAATCGACCAATATGTTGATTTATTTTACAGGAAAATCGTTGACTTTCTTCGTTAGCTATTTATACAAACATTTTATCACAAAATAAATTCCTCCAACCCAATTATTGATATTGTCTTCTTATTAAAATTTATGTTGTTTTCACATCCAAATGCCAAAATTCAAAAATACTATATTATCAAATATAGCAATCCTACTCTATCAATCTCAAATTCCACCTAAAAATGACCAACCCCATATAGGGAAAAACGGCTGTTGCCGTTCTTGCCAAACATTCGCCATTTCCATGAAAAAGCTATACAATCTTTCCGTATCCATGGAGGCTGTCATAGGAATAGAGGCGAACGGCTGCGGTTCTACTTCCCCCTAGCCCATTTCAGGAGAAGAACCTTACAATTGAATTTAAGGTAGTCCTCCAAGCTGTTAGCGAGGTAAATCATGGAATCGGTGGAGTTTTTCATTCAACAAGAAGGCGATCGCACGTGGCTACCATTAGAGTCTCCAGAAGTAGAAATTTTAGAAGGACGCTATCGTCTCGTAGCCAAATGCGACCAACCCAACACGCCAATAGAAGTACGAGTTAGCTACCAACCGGCAGATGCCGAGGAAGGGGAACCCAAAGTATGGAAACGGGAAAAAAACACCAATCAAGAAGGTTTAATGGTGGTATTGCCTTTTACTTACTTTCAGCCAGGCATTTGGGAACTGACCTGTGATGGTGACTTCGGAGAGTCGTTGCTAGAAAATAGCTGGCAACATGCCGTCAAACTGCAAGCATTGCCCAAAGACCGCTCGGATTTACCCACATCGCCAACTAGCTGGGAAGAGGAAACCATCCCAGATCTTCAAGAAGAAACCATAGAAAGTCAAAAAGCCATACAAGCGCAAGACGATCGTTCCTCGTCGGAAATTACTGCCGAACTAGATTCCGAACCAACTCCCACCCAATCTCCTACCGAACCCGAACCTTCCCAACAGCCAAATTCAGATGAAGATGTTACCGAAGATGTACCGAATATAGCACCTACCGTTTCCGATCGCTCTTTGGTTCATTCTTGGCATCTCATCCTAGATCGAGAAACTTATGTTTTAGAACAAGAAGCCACCGTCACCTTATCTGGACGTATCGAAGTCACCGGCGCTTCTGCTGTGGAACTTCCCGATGGGGTATTGCAAGTACGCCTGTACGATCCACAAACCTCCCAAGTTTTGTTAGACCAGCCATATCCCACCCCAGAGACAATTCCCTCTTCCTTCGGCTATTCTTTAGAAATTTCCGGGCAGAGAAAACGCCTCATGTTGGGAGAAGCCAGATTGTACGATGCCTACGGCAAGCAACTGGCCATGGCAACCTTTAGTATTATGGCGCAACTGCAAGCATGGTTGGATAGCTTGCACCAGGAAACCGCCGAAGACAATCCCCCTTCTGCCACTCCATCTCCTTCCGAGTCCCAAAGTCGGGAAAAAGCAGATATTAACCTATCGTTTTTAGAGCTGGTTAATAACAAAGATAAAGATACAAGCCAACAAACCAGCGAAACCACAGCCAACGAAGAAACGCGGCAGACCACAAAAACCAATTCCATTTTGCCGCCACAACTACAACCCACCGATTCCAAAAGTTCCGAAAGCCAGCCATCGCCACAACCTCGCCAATCCAAATCTCCCGAACTGCCCAGCTTTGGGAAATCCTTGTATCCAGAATCGCCCACCCCCTCCCCAGAAGCCAATACACCAGAACCAGAATCCCAAGCACCAACAGAAGCACCAGCAGAACCAGAATCGCCACCAGAACCTCAACCAGAGGCAGACGAAGCCAGCGAAACACCACCCGCTACTCCTACTTCGGAAAAACCATCTCAAGTAGAAGAAGCGGACAGCGGTAGCCAGCAACCAGAAGTCACACTTTCCTCAGAAGCTGCTACTTTTCCAGCGTTGCAAAATCGCCTGTGGTCGCGGTTGAATTCCATGGCCCGAGATGGAGAACTGGCAGAATGGCTGAAATGGCACTTGCCGCCTTTGGCCGAAGAATCCCCCCATGGAACTCAAGAAGCGATCGCTGAAACTACCGACCATGCGGAAACTACTGAGACAACAGAGACTGAGACAACGGATATGGAGGACGATACGCCAACCGCAGAAGGAAGTTCTACCAGCCAACCAACCAGCGATCGTGCTACCAACGAAATTGTGGTCATGGATGAGAACGAAGGTACAGATCCCCATAGCCATTCCTACAGCAGCAACTTTTTGTCTATGCCTGGAGGTTTTTCCTACCCTGGCAGTCGTGGGGAATCTTTTCCTACCGCTACCGACCAAAACCAAGAACCAAGCCTGGCAGAACGTAGCTTTACACCGCAATTTTCGTTACCGGAGGAAGACTTTATCGCCGGACGCACAACTTGGGTAACCGTAAAAATTCCAATTTTGGATGCTAGAGTTTATGTAAAGCTATGGCTGCAAGACTGCGAAAGCCGTACCCTGTTGGATGGTCCTTACTGGCTTACAGAATTTACTCCCGATGGCTGGGGATACGAACTAGCTTCTACAGAGGTTACTATTCCCTACGGTAGCTTGCAGGTGCAGCTAGAAGCGATCGCGGTAGACGTACACAGCCATCAGGAAAGTTACAAAGCCAGCGTTCGCCGTTTGGTTGTGCCTCCAGGACCGCCCACCTTACCGCAAACTTAATTTCAACTTAATTTGAAAATTTCATGCTGTATTTCGTACCGTAGTACCGGTTTTCACATGCCAACTGCTACCATATGTTCTTATTTTTAACCAGAATTCTGCTATGGCTGCTGTTATTGCTGCTGGTTTGGTATCTCTTGCTGCGGTTGGTTCCTCGCAGTTGGCTACAAGCTCTCGGTGCAATCGTATTGCTGGGGTTTGTGGTACTGGCTTTTATTCAACCTACCAACGAAACCGCACTGTCTATTTGGGATATCATTGCTATTCCCCTCAAACCGTTGGGTTTGGCCGTGGTGTTATTGGGGATGGCTCTCAAAGATGGCATTGAAGAGGTGAATGGAAGACTGGTAGCAGCTAGTTTATCGGTTTTGTTGCTATTTAGCATTCCTTTGGTGGGGGAAGTATTTACCCAACGTTTGGAACAAGATGCTTACAGGATTACTGTAGAAAATCCCCTCGATACCAGAGCCGATGCCATTGTGTTGTTGGGATGGGATACGACGCGGCATCCCATTTTAGGCAACGATCGCGATCGGATTGAAGCCACCGATGCCAGCGATCGCATTGTATATGCGGCAGAGCTTTTTCAACAAGAACCCGTCAATGGCATGATTGTGAGTGCTGGACCGCGACGGGATTTGAAAAATAGCGATGAAAATCCACGCATTGAAGCTAATGACGTGCAGCAACTATTGATCCGTTTGGGGGTTCCCAGGGCACAAATTACTTTGGAGGAAGAAGGCTTGGATATTCACAGCAGTGCTGTCAACGTGCGAGAAATATTTACCGATATTCAAGAACCTAGCATTTTGCTGGTGGGGTCGGCTTATCACTTGCGACGAGCGGCTCAAGCTTTTTTACAAGAAGGATTTGAGGTCTATCCCCGTGCAACAGATTTTTCTGTGGTACTACCCGTTCCCAAGAATATAGCTGAAGAACAAGATTTGCCCGAACGCCGACTGCGTACGAGCGATTTTCTCCCTAGTTTGCAAGGGTTGGATTTGAGTACCCGCGCGATTACTGAGTTCTTGGCTCGCATTTACTACTTTTTACGAGGTTGGTGGTCTATGGAATCTGTTTAGTGAGTTAGGCTTACTAAAGAATCCATTAAGTTGCGATATTCTTCACGATCGATTTTATGAGAATGGCAGAATTCCAAAAGGCATTCGTCGATAGCGCTAAAGGCAGCTTCGCGAGCAATCCAGTTTTTGCCGGCAGTGGTTGCTTGTTTGGCTGTTTTGTAGAGGTAGTTCGATGTTAGGGAACAACCGGATGGGAGAATGATTTGCCACTTCCAGCTGTTTTCTTGGGAAATGGCGTATACTGTAAAGCCTTTACTGTTTAAGTTCATGAATATATTTCTGGTAGGGGGTTTTTGGTACTCGTTTATTCAGTATACTTCATAAAAATTCATATTAAAAGCTTTCCTAGCATTTTTTTTGCGATAAATTTTTATAAAATCTTAAGCTTACGAGATCGCCCATAAGAGAACCACCAACGGTGGCGCTGGTGGTTGCAAGACGAGAAAACGAACGGTGGAAGCGGAACCTGGTTCCCCAAACAGAGGCGATCGCACAATATGGACCTCCCTGTGGTTTATGCTGCTCTTAGCCAATCAAAAATCCGGTCGAGTTCGTCGAGGCTGACCAGACCGTACTGCCAAAGGACGATTGGCAGTTGGTTGCTGGATGATTCTGACTGGCGCAGTGCTAGTTCGATGTCGTGATGGGGAATAGCAAGTTCTTCCCGCAGGAATTGAATGAGTTGGGGTAAAACATTGAATTTCATGGCAGTCGTGTGGAGAAATGTTTCTTATCGTAAACAATCATTGCTCTGGGAGCGTACTATCTAGTATGACGCTTTCCCAATACCCAATGTGCGATCGGGCCCCATAGACAATTGCGATCGCGATCGGTTTAAACTGCGATCGCAAGCTCTAAATTTCCCCCCAATTCCTACATTAAACCAGCCAATCCCAACTGTGGTACCCAGACTCCCAATCGGTTCTCCCCCAGACAACGCTTGCCTTGCATAGAAATATTGCATAATGCTACGTTGTTCAAAAAAATATTGCTATGTTGGTAAATTCTTCCAGGAAAGTCTTAATCTGGAAATATAGATAAGATTTCTACATATAGCGCTGCAAACAACAATTTCACCAGGAGGGAAATTATGAAACTCTGGGAAGCCATTAAAAGCTCCATCGGGTATGTTTCCGATGCTATTGGTCGTATTTTCGGACCCAATGACGATGAATATCCGAATACAGGCGTTCAACCTTTTGAAGGCGATAGCGAACAAGACCAACGCCAACAAAATGAATACTAAGTATCTCCGAATCTTGCTGTCTGAAGGAAAGTTTTCCTAAATCATTCAGAAGTTAAAAACGCTGAAGCCCCATCTCTGTAGAGATTTCTGTAGAGGTGAGGGCGTTCGCGTAGTTATTTTTTTGCGGCCCGCTCAAGCCACCGTGTAGGTTTACCAATCCTGCCAAGCCTGCCAAAAAATATAAATAGCGAGCGTAATCAGCAAAGCTCGAAAGACCAAACGGACCAAGCGAGCTGGCAAACTGGGCAAAAAACGGGCACTTGCTTGTACCCCGAAAACACCTCCAATTCCCAACAAGAAACCCGGGAACCAGAGAACATTTCCTGCCCATACGTGGCCAGCACAAGCAGATAAAGCAATAATAACAATAGAGCCAAGACTGGTTTGAACGGCGGTTTGAATCTTTTCTTGCAGCAACAAAATTTGCATGGGAACCAAAATTACACCACCACCAACACCAAACAATCCTGCTAGAAATCCTGCCAAGCCACCAGTTGCAGTTCTAGCGACAATCGGATGAAAGTGATTTTGGTGGTGTTGGTTGGCGGGGGAATTGCGATCGCTTTGTGGTTGGGTGGTTACCTGCCGGCGAACATCAATGAGATAAACATTGAGCAGTAACAAGCAACCAAAGGCGACCAATAATATATAAGAAGCAACGCGATCGGCGACGATTGCGCCTAGTTGGGAGGTGGCGATCGCTGGAATTGACAATCCTAGCACTTTGTCTGGGCGGATATATCCCATACGCCAGTTGTACAAGCTACCAGCGAAGGCAGTAATGGTAATGGATAAGGTACTGGTAGCGACAGCTTGCACTGGAGAAACCTTCAAACTCACTAGCAACGGCACCAGCAATACACCGCCACCCAGACCGAGCAAACCAGCCAGAATACCTGCCAGAATGCCAAAAATACCGAAAATAAGAATTTCTATAGGCATCGTGATTTTGCTGAAGCGATCGCCACTAAAGTGGAAAACGACCTCAGGCAGTAGCTACCACCAATGAAGTTGCGATTCTCCCGGTTTTGCCTGTACTTCTACGTCATTTTCCCATTCCACCAATTTGTAGGTTCCAAACACATGGTCCCACCAATCCACAGCCAGACCAAAGTTGTGGTACCACATTTGATGCTTGTGGTGAACGTAATGAACCGGCATTTTCATCCAGAAACACTGACCGGGATTGTCGTGTTGGAGTTGATGTGCGTAGGCACAAAAAGCCGCATAGCCTAAAGCACCCAGCAACCAACCCAACCCAAATTCCATAGAAAAGAATAGGGGAACCACTATTAGGATGAAACTCCCTTTGAGATAATCCAAAAATTCCCACAGAACACCTTGCCCTTCGTTGCGTCGATGGTGATCGCGGTGTCGTTCGCCAATTTTAGGAGATTTGTGCATCAGGCGGTGCATCCAGTATTCCGCCAAGCTAGATACAATGACCGCTGCGAGGGCAGCAACGATTCCTAAAAGCGGTAAGGTGGGAACGGTTTGGGAGAAAAAAGTGTTGAGTTGGGAAATTTCCAGAATCGACAATACCATAGCTTCGCTCCTTTATTTGGCAGCCACCAAGGCACAGATATTGCTTATTTTGCCACAAGTTGGCAACTTTTAATAACTAAATAGTTATTAAGGCAATATCCTAGGATAGTTTACCGATGGCTGCTTTTGAACCAATTTTTGGCCAGCTCTCGCCAGTCTATAGGGAAATCGTACTCACCAGATAGACCTTAAGACAAACGGCTAACCACATAGTTAGCCAGATCGATCAACACTTGTCGCGGTTCCCCTGTTTCCAAGTGACTAATATATTCAACTGCTTTTTGGGAATGGTCGGTTGCCAGCTCTCGTGCCTTGTCAATTCCTTGGCTATCGTGTACTAACTGGAGAGCCTGTTCGATATCGTTCTCTTGAGAGAATTCCCGTTCAATCAATACTTCTAAATAGGGTTGTTCTGGCAAAGCATAGAGGACAGGAGCTGTTAGATTTCCGCTTTTGAGGTCGGAACCCGCTGGCTTACCCAAAGACTCCATGGAGCCAGTGTAGTCCAAGATATCGTCTACAATTTGAAAAGCCAAGCCTAAATGGCGTCCGTATTGATATAAATATTCCGCCATTTCTGGAGAAACGCCGCTGAGAACCCCTGCTGCTTTCGTACTGTTGGCAATTAAAGAAGCGGTTTTGTAGTAGCTTTTGTTTAGGTAATCTTTGATGGAGAGGTCTTTGCTAAAGCGGCTCAGTCCTTGCTGGATTTCTCCTTCTGATAAATCCATAATCACCTCTGACAGAAGTTTGACCACTTCTAGATTGTCTAGGTTGGCCAAATACCAGGAGGACTGGGCAAATAAAAAATCTCCCGCTAAAATCGCTACCCGGTTGCCGAAGTGGCTGTGAACGGTAGGAATACCTCGCCGCAGTGCTGATTCGTCTACGACGTCGTCGTGAACCAAACTCGCCGTATGAATCATTTCTGTAATTTCTGCTAGGCGGCGATGGCGCAGGGTGATTTCCTCGGCTGGCATAGTGGCTCGCGATGCCAGCAGGACAATAGCAGGTCTCAGCTGCTTTCCCCCGGCTCCGAATAAATATTCTGCAGCAGCGTGCAAAATGGGATGTCGAGCGCTGACCAGTTGTTTGAGGTTATCGGTTAAAAGTCGTAGATCCGCTTCAACCGGGGAAAGTAAAGATGTAGCTGAGGTCATGGATTTGAGTCCAGCAGACGCTATGTTTACGAAGTTTTACATATCTGTTTCCTATTCTAGGCTAACCTCTTTTTCTGCGAAAGTGTTAGCGATCGCATAGATGGGCATGTCCCCCTTGCCAGCACTGGAATTGCATTACCTGAAACAATTCCCAAATTTCTCTATTGCCAAGGAAATCAAGAATCATAGATGGGGTAGAGAAAGATGACATGTAGAAATGAAGAAGTTACATTAATACTTCTTCATAATTTTACGAACCCTACCCGCGATCGCCGCTATACTTACTGCCAAACCTAGGAGATTTACATAGATTATAGGAGCGGGCGCTTTATTTTATCTTTAAAGTTCCTGGGAATATGTTAAATTCCATGTTATATTTAACTTAGAGACATTAATACAACTGCATACCCGAAAGCGGGTCAAAGCAGCGGGTTCTGGAAGGAGCCGCGTAGCTTCCCCGTATTTCGCATAGCTTTGTAACAATTCTCTAAGGGAGAAAGTCGTTCGGCCCCTCAGAGGAATTTCTCATCACCTAATCTTTAGGTGACTTTGCTAGAGTAGCCAAACGACCTTGGCGAAGGGAATTGCATAGTTCTGACATCGCCTCGGTTCGTCAGCTTTCCGATGGGGGTCTGGTCCAACTTTCCCACATCTAGGTCATTTACCTCGATTGTACTTTCCTTTTTGTCCGCTCTTACACACAAAATTTAGCTGACTTATGACATATACACATATGCACCTCATTATCCCGGTTTTAGCCACTGCCTATTTACTCACTGTCTATTTATTGCTAACGCTAGCTCGGCATCGTAACACCAAAGATTCGTCTACGGTGTAAAGCTTTTCGCTTTAGTTGAAAGCGAAAAGCTGCGGCAGGATGTAGCAAGTGCGAACCATTTTGATAGCTTCCCTGTATCGGTTTTTTCCGAACTGGGGAGCTCTTTGTTTGGCAAGCGATCGAGCTAGTGGTATTACCAGACGGGAAAGAAGGCGGGGTTGTTTCGTTCTCGACTCCAAAATTTTAGGGATGGTGAAAGTGCCTGAAATTCCGTTGTTCGCCATTTTTTCTTGGAATCGAGACTTTTAGAAACGAAAAAGAAATAGGCAAAATCCCCTCCAATACTGGAATACAACATTTGAGAAAAATAAGCATGACATAGCCTTGTTGGTAAGGAAGGGGATTCTCCGGACAAAATATTAATTTTTGTTACGACTTTCTTTATTGTATTATAAAATACAGAATATTTTTGATATATTATTCATAGAGATAGAAAAAAACCACATAACAATCTCAAGCAATATGGAGGATATCTATTATGTCTGCTGAAGAACGCTCTCGTGCTTTAATGACCCGTCACCACCACATGATTAAAAATCGCCAACAATCCATGTTGCGCCGTACAACAGCATCGATGGGAATGCCCATGGAAGAAGAAGAGCATTGGAATACCATCCAAGGCAAACCCTATGCAGATAGCTCCCGCAGCTACGATCGCAGCCGTTCGGCTATGAGCTAGTTGAAGCAGAAACAGCGATCGTTGTCATAGCGATCGCTGGATCGAGGAGAGATAAAAAAAATTAGACTTTAGGTAGGTACAAGGGATAGCTTTGCTAAGAAGCGTCCTTTTTTTTTGGCCCATTGGTAGGGCATGGAAGCTTGAGAAAAAAATTGTTACGAATGTAATATCCAATGCCACAATTTACTTGCTACAAATTTGTGGTTGGGGTAGCCTCAAAGCTTGTAGGGCAACTGGTTTTTCATGCTTCAAGTCTACTACGAATCGGACTTGGAGCCCTTTGTAGTTATTGACCGGACCGTCTGCGGGTTTCGTAATTAGCCAGTTTCAATGGAACTCTCCTATCCTTGCAAAGAGATTTCATTCTAGAAATCAAAATTTCTAGGCTTCTCACACTTGCTCAAATCCAACGATCGCCATTTTTTCCTGGAACCCGATTTTTGGGGAAGAAGAAAATAGGTAAACAATATAGTATTTTTATATGAGATGTGTACAGATCGCCTTTTATATGGGGAGGAGG
>CAYZHY010000130.1:0-9904 GCA_964477525.1 uncultured Geitlerinema sp.
AACCGACGAAGACGAAGCGATCGCGCTTCAGCCAATCGTCGAGGACGTCAAACCAACCGCGTTGTACTTGCGGACGTTCGACTGCGATGGTCATATTTATATCTCCTACGATTACATAAGTGCAGGGTCGTTTCTTCTATGAAATCATACCTTGTCCCTTTTTCGCTACTTGGTTAAAAACCACAAAAGGGACAATCTGTCCATAGATTTAACGTTTCTTTACGATCCCTTTTTTTATTATAGCGAAAATATGAGATTCGCCAAGCTAAAAACTTCAAATTTTGTTAAATTTTATGAAGAATCTGGGATTTCCCATCTATCTGTGTCCGGAAAAAGGGGGAAACCATATATCCTCCTGGTTGTCGTAGAAACCGGATTTTTGTCTGGGGCGTATCGGCAACGCCGGTGGAAATCTGAGATACTAGAAACTGGCAAATCATCGAAGCAATGTAAAAATTAACAACCTATGTATACGATCGACGTCATGCTCAAATACAGCCCAGCTCCGATTTCGGTACAGCGCAAAGAGGAAAACGAAGCCAACGAACTGTACCAAAAACTAACCGCAGCCATGACCAATGGCGAACCCAAAGTCATGGAACTGACCTGCGATCGCGATGCTGGCAAAAAAGTTACCGTTTTGTGTAGCGAAATTTCCGTCGTCCAAATGTCTCAAAAATCGGGAGCTTCCGCCGACCGGGTAGCAGGATTTGCAGCTGTTCATCAATGAACCTTTCGCCACCCGCGACACCACCAACAGCCATTCAAGTCCAAGACCTGCACTTTCAATGGTCCAACGGTGCTAAAATCTTGGACAACTGTTCCTTACAAGTGCGCTCGGGAGAATTTTGGATGCTTCTGGGCGCAAACGGTAGCGGTAAATCGACCCTGCTGAGAATTTTGGCAGGGTTACTCGATCCCCAATCTGGGGAAATCTATATAGAGCCGCCCGTCGGTTTTGTTTTTCAAAATCCCGACCGGCAATTGGTCATGCCCAGCGTTGGGGCAGACATTGCTTTTGGTTTGGTAGAAGAAAAACTCTCCTTTCCCGAAATTCGCGCCCGGGTCGACGAAGCCCTGGACACGGTCAACCTGCTAGGAATGCAACGACGCCCCATCTACGCTCTCAGTGGCGGTCAAAAACAGCGGGTAGCCATTGCCGGTGCGATCGCGCGTCACTGCCATACTTTGCTTTTAGACGAACCCACAGCTTTGCTGGACCCAGACAGTCAAATCGATTTGGTGTTGCAGGTACGCAACTTGGTCAAAAGCAAGCAAATTACGGCCCTGTGGGTTACCCATCGTCTAGACGAACTTGACTATTGCGATGGTGCTTTTCTGCTGGAAGATGGCCAAGTCGTTGACAGCGGCGAACCGCAACGTTTGAAACAGCGTTTGACCTCCCCATGTGGCACCAACTCGTCTGGCCATCGGGAGTAGCCATCGGGAAAGGAAAACGAACACGATACCACCCCCCAAATCCTGGCGATTTCTGGGGGAATCTTTCATTATATAACCTTTTGAGTGTTTCGATGGGGTACGCCTTCGTGGGGGAACCAATCGAAACGTTCAACATTCAGTACAAAACAATCTTTTGGTCAATCGAGATGTTGTTATTTGAGAACCATGTCACAGCAAACATCTGGGGTGGTATTGCTTGTAGATGGCTACAATATTGTCGGTAGTTGGTCCCATCTCATCAAAATTCGCGATCGCGATGGTTTGGAAGCCGCTAGAGATAAGTTGACCGAAGCCTTGGTCAACTATAGCGCCTTTCAAGGGTGGGAAACGCGGCTGGTTTTTGACGCTCAATTTCGCAGCGAACCCAGCACTGTTGAAGAAGTCACGCGCTACGTCAGCATCTACTATACCGAATCCGGTCAAACCGCCGACGACTACATCGAAAAAGTCTGCGCCGACCTGTACAACCATCCCAAATATCGCAAATGTCGGGCCATTGTAGCCACTTCCGATCGCGCCCAACAACTTACTATTATGGGATATGGGGCAGAATGGATGTCTGCCAAAAAACTAGAAGCAGATATCGAACTGACCGAACGTAAAGTACGTCGCCGCCAGAAAACTGCCAAGCGATCGCAAGGTCGGTTTTTGGCAAATTCTCTAGACCCAGCTTCCCAAGAACGCCTAGCGAAATTACGCTTTGGCATTCATTCTTGACGTTGCCCCAGCCAGAAGCTAGGGGATTTTGCTTTCCCCATTACGACTAGAAAACAGAGCCTATGGAAAAATTTTCCAAAAATTTCTCCAAAAAATGGCCAAATCCCCTTGCATAAACTTTAATCTCTGGTTAATATAGAAAATGCGTTCCTCAGTAGCTCAGTGGTAGAGCGGTCGGCTGTTAACCGATTGGTCGTAGGTTCGAATCCTACCTGAGGAGTTCTTTCAACTCAGCCACATTTTCTAAACGACCGCTCACCTCTACCCCTTCATTTTGCGAAGGGGTATAAAATATTTTCCGAGAAAAGGCAATCCTGCCACCGCTGGGATCAAATAGCGAGAGGTACACAGCAATCCCAACGCCGCTCCAATGGGCTGGCTAAAATAGGGTTGGTAAAATAAAATCAACGCCGCATCTCGCGTTCCCACACCAGCAAAGGTTAAAGGCAGCAATCCAGCCAAAATCGCCAGCGGCGATAAGGCCAAATTGGCCAGCAATGGCACCCGAGCTTGCAAAGCAAAAATAAAAAACCAAATTTGCAGCAAATGACCGAACCAAATCAAGACCGAAGTTGCTGCCACTTTTGCTAAATGAGTGGGTTCTTGCCAAAAATAACCGTGCATTTCATCCCAAGCATATTGGAACTGGTCAATTTTGGCTTTGAGCTTGCCTGGGGCCATTTTATGGGTTTGGGTAAAAAAGAAATAAGCAAAGCGACGGGAACTCAGCAACGAAATCCCTAATAGCAACCCCGCCGTCACTCCCAAGGTCATCACCCAAAATAAAAAATCCTTGTTGGGATAAAAACACAACCCAAACACGCACCAAAGCAGCAGGGAAAGCATATCGCAGGTTTTCTCAAAAATCACCAGCGACAGCGCCAGGCTTCCTTCCAAATGCCCCCGTTTCCGCATAAAATAGGCTTTGGCGATATCTCCCATTTTGGAAGGCAAAATCATATTTAACGTGCTGGAAGCCAAAATCAGCCGATTGGCTTCTCCAAAATGCAACACCCCACTGCGAGGCATGAGTTGCTGCAAACGCCAGCTCGTCAGTAGGGTGAGTGGAATGACCATGGCTAAGCTAACGACCATCCACAAGCGATCGCTGTTGTGGAAAACTTCCAGCAACCGAACCAAATCAACCTTGGTATAAATAATAGCCAGAATAACCAGGCTAACAACCAGAGAAATAATCTTTTTCATAATATTTTTGGCAGAGAATCGAACAGCCGGTCACCTACTATAGGGATTTTTCTACGCGACCGTATCGTGCCACAGTGGAATTTGCTGGGGATTTCTGGTTCGTCAGCCAAGCCCACATTTGGTCGCCAAACGAGAAATGCCACCATTCGGCAGGATGTTGTTGAAATCCCGCCGCTAGCATAACCTCTCGCAACAGCAACCGCAACTGATGGTAGTGACTTTCCGGCGGCGATGTGCTGCTAGCAAAATAATCGGGATACGAACGAGGAGAAATTTCATCAATTGGCGAACCCAACTGTTGGGGTTCGTCGCTTTCGTTAGCCAGGGTTAAATCGACGGCAGCACCAGTACTGTGGGGAGGAGGCGTTGTCGGATCGAGGCTGGGAGGTGCCCAAAATTTTTCTACTTGGGATTGAATTTCCTGGCGTTGCGCAGATGTTAGGGAATCTGGGTGTAACTGGCGGGCTTGGGCGGTTTCGACAAAAGTACGATTGACCATAAATTGCTGTACAGCAATGGGGCGATAGGCATCGAAAATTTGAAGGCGCCAGTGGGGATGTTTTTGTTGGAGGTAGCCTTGTGCGGTTTGTAGTCGCTGCAAAACCCCTTTTCGCAAGCAAAAAGGAGATGTCTTGCCGTAGGGTGCCCCCAATTGAGCGTAGGGATGGGGCCAATGCAGGGAAAATTCTTCGGCGGGAATGGGTACCAGAGGTTCTTGGCATTCCTCGATAGGAATATTTTGGTAAGGTTTGGTCATGGTTGATTTTGGAGAGGGAGCATGGGGGCATGGAGCATGGGAGAAAACAGTTCCGGCTTGCACTTCTATACTCCCACGCTCGGTACGCTCGGTAGCTTCAACTATACAGACTGTAGCGATCGCAAAACCTTCAAGGCTTCCTCAACGTGAGCCTCAGATTGCATCATACTATCGAAAATATGGCGTACTGTGCCTTCTTTGTCGATAACGTAGGTGACGCGACCGGGTAAGATCCATAGGGTGTTGGGAACGCCGTATAGTTTGCGTACTTCGTTTTTGCTATCGCTCAGTAGGATAAACGGTAGGTTGTGGTTGCTGGCAAATTTTTGATGGTCTTGGGTAGAGTCGTTGCTAACCCCAATGACTTGGGCACCTATGTCTTGAAAAACCTGGTAGCGATCGCGAAAAGCACAGGCTTCTTTAGTACAGCCGGGCGTCTCATCTTTGGGATAAAAATACAATACGACGGGTTGTTTGCCCTCAAACTGGCTGAGGCTGACGGATTCGCCAGTTTGAGAAAGAAGGGTGAAATCGGGGGCTTTATCGCCTACTTGCACGGTCATAATGGTGTTTCCTGATGAAAAAATAAACGGCTAAGAATTTTACAAAAGTTAATTTGCTTCTTATTTTATCGTTCTTCTAATTTTAAGTCGCACCAATCCAAAATTCGATGCCAAGCCCACCACGGATCGCGATCGCCAAGCTGCCGTTGTTGGCGAGAGCTGTTTAAATATCCCACATGACCCCCGTATGTTGTTAAATACAGATCGATTGCGGGATTGCTATCGCTACTTTGCTGCAACTCTGGGATAATCGAAGGGTCAAAAAACGGGTCGTCGGCAGCATACAAAATGAGCGTAGGTTTTTGTAAATCTGCAAGAAACGGTAAAGGGCTGCTAGCTTGATAGTACTCTTCTACCGAAGCAAAACCCAAACGGGGAATCACCAACTCGCGATCGAACCCGACAATACCATCAGCTCTGGCAATGGCATCGCCATCGATATCTTGGGGAAAATTTTCGTGTAACTGCCAAGCAAGTTGTTTGAGATTGCCGGCAATGCCTTGTTCCACATATCGCCCTATGGGAGACTTCACCAAATAAGCCAAAGAACGATTGGAATCGAGATTGGGGCACAGCGCCACAGCACCACCAACTTCGGCAGGTTCTAAAGCTAGATTTGCAACCCCCTGTACTTTTTTGACTCCCCACAGAGCCATTTGACCGCCTAAAGAATATCCCATCAACCAAAAAGGTGCTGGGCATCCCATAGCTTTGGCACCAGCAGCAATTTCTAGAAAATCTTCCCCCTCGTAGATGCCATCCGAAGTAAGGGTCGGGGAGAGTTCCGCTGTTTTGCCGTGGGCGCGCCAATCAAACAATACCACCGCATATCCCCGGGCAAAAGCTTGCCGCCCTAGCAAGTGCAAATACCATTGATTGTCCAAATCGCCAGTAATTCCATATGTGGCCACAATGGTACTGCGAGGATTTTTGGGAACAGCCACCCAGGCAAAAATAGGAACGTCGCCAGCCCCTACAAAAATCTTTTCCTGGTAGGGAGGTCCTTCATAGAGGGGATGTTCTTGCCAAAAACGTCGGCACCAGAGCGCTACATAAATTGTCATGGCCCACCCATGGCGCAAAAACCAAGGGGGATCGTAAGATGCGGCAGAATTGGCTAATTTGTTTGCCATCAATCCCCTTTCATTCCAGTCGTAGCAATACCGCGAATAAACTGACGTTGCCCCAGCAAAAACAAAATGACCACTGGGATGGTAGCCATGATGACTCCTGCCATGAGCAAAGACCAATTACTTGTAAATTGTTCTTGAAATTCAGCCAAAGCCAACTGCACGGTGCGTAACTCCGGGCGGGTCGTGAAAATTAACGGTTTGAACAAATCGTTCCACTCGCCAATAAAAGTAAACAAAAATAACGTTACCACTGCTGGGCGAGCTAGAGGCAGCATCACTTCCCAGAGAATTTGCCAGCGGGTAGCTCCGTCGATAGCAGCAGCTTCTTCCAATTCTACCGGCAAAGTCAGGAAATACTGACGCAATAAAAAAATACCAAAACCATTAGCAGCCGTGGGTAATATCAGGGCGGCGTAGGTATTGAGGAGATGGCCCCATTTGAGAACTAGGAAAATGGGAATAACCAACAGTTGAAACGGAATAACGAGGCTAGCAAGGACCAGCAATAGAAACGTGCGTCTGCCTGGAAATTGCAGTCTGGCAAGGGCATATCCAGCTAAAGCCGAGGTAATGACCTGAGCAGCGGTGACCGCTAGAGCCACTATGGTCGAGTTGGCAAAGGCCAGCAGAAAATCGCCGCGCTGCCAGGCGAGATGGTAATTTTCCAGGGTCATTTCATTGAAATTGCCCAGTACCCCAGTGGGAGTCAAAGAAGCGAGAAAAACCACCACTAGGGGCAGTAAGACCACGATGGCCCCCAAAAAAAGCAAGCAGGCATTAATAATTTGACAAACTCTAGGGCTCAAAGCAAATGTTTGCAAAATTGCCACTTTTTTTCAGAAATAGGTACAGTACACTATAGCTGTTCCATAAAAACAGCTGTTTTTTAAGTACATTAACAGGTTCTAAGAACCGTTAAGTCAATTTCGTCGTTGAGAAGTTTTTTACTTACCGTACAGGAGATTTTTATTTTATGCCGCAGCTAGAGGGCATCCAGCAAGAACTGAACTACCAAAGCCCAGAATACAAAAGTGCCTACAGCCGCATTAATGCCTTGGTGATCGAAGGCGAAAAGCAAGCTTACGACAACTACTTGCGCTTGGCAGAAATGCTGAGCGAAGATAAAGAAGAATTGAAGAAGTTGGCGAAAATGGAAAATCGCCATAAAAAAGGCTTTGAATCGTGCGGTCGCAACTTGCAAGTAACGCCAGATATGGATTTTGCGGAAGGCTTGTTCCGCCAGCTACACGAAAACTTCGATCGCGCGGCCGCTGAGGGCCAAATCGTGACTTGTTTGTTGATTCAAGGATTGATTGTGGAATGTTTTGCGATCGCGGCGTATAACATTTATATTCCCGTTGCCGATCCATTTGCCCGCAAAATCACCGAAGGGATCCTCAAGGATGAATACCAACACCGCAACTACGCCGAGAAGTGGCTGGCACCAAATTTAGAAACCGCTAAAACCGAACTGGAAGCTGCCAACCAGGAAAATCTGCCCTTGGTATGGCAAATGCTATCTCAGGTAGAGGAAGATGTGGAAACCATTGGCATGGAAAAAGATGCTTTGATCGAAGACTTTATGATTGCTTATGGGGAAGCTTTAGAAAATATTGGTTTTACTACCCGCGAAATTATGCGCATGTCTGCATACGGATTGCGCAAGGTCTAGGCGCACTTGACGGTCGCGCCTAAAATTGAAAGGGGGAACTGGATTGGCAAACCACCCAAGCGATCGCGCTGGCTGGATTCCGGTTCCCGCGAAAGTGCCACGTTTCTACAGATAGATGGCAGCTCAACAACTTCAGAAAAATCGCCTCTATCGTAGGATTTTTTTGTACTATTAGAGAGAGTTTTGAACTATCTTGGATCTGTCACCAAAATTTTGCCTAGTTCGCAGGCTTACTACCTATAGCAGTTCATGTTTGGTTTAATTGGTCATTCGACGAGTTTGGAGCACGCTCAGGCTGTGGCTAGCCAGCTGGGCTATCCGGAATACGCCGACCAGGGGCTGGACTTTTGGTGCAGCGCCCCACCGTTGGTTGTCGATCGGATTAAGGTGACCAGCATCATTGGTCAAACGATTGAAGGTCTGTATGTGGAATCCTGCTTTTTGCCGGAAATGCTAGCCAGCCAACGAGTGAAAGCTGCCGTTCGCAAAATTGTGAACGCCATGGTTCACGCTCAGAAGCAAGGGCTCCAAATTACGGCTTTAGGAGGGTTTTCTTCCATTGTCTTTGAGAATTTCAACCTGCATCAAATGCGGCAGGTGCGCAATATCCGGTTGGAACTGGAACGCTTTACCACAGGAAATACCCACACGGCTTATATTATTAGCCAGCAAGTGGAAAAAGCTTCTTCGTTATTGGGCCTGGAGCTATCCCAAGCCAAGGTAGCTGTTGTGGGGGCTACTGGCGATATTGGTAGTGGTGTATGTCGCTGGCTGAATACCCGAACCGATACCCAAGACATCCTGCTGGTGGCACGCAACCGCGATCGCTTACATGCTTTGCAACAAGAGCTAGGTCGCGGCAAAATTCTGGATTTAAATGCGGCTCTAGCAGAAGCAGATATTGTGGTTTGGGTAGCTAGCATGCCGAAAGGGCTGGAAATTGATGTTAGCAAACTGAAACGCCCTTGCCTTCTCATTGATGGAGGATATCCCAAAAATCTCAACCGCCACTTTCAGGTACCCGATGTATACGTGTTGAAGGGCGGTATTGTGGAACACTCCCTAGATATTGAATGGCATATCATGGATTTGGCGAATATGGATACGCCAGCTCGACAGTTATTTGCTTGTTTTGCTGAATCGATGCTATTGGAATTTGAGAAGTTGTATACCAATTTCTCCTGGGGGCGAAACCAAATTACCGTGGAAAAAATGGAACAAATGGGTCAGTTTTCGGTCAAACATGGGTTCCAACCTCTCCTCAAGTTCTAGAAGTAAACTTCCTGAGCGTCGTCAAACTGCCATCTAGGAAACATCATCGGGTGGCGACGACGCATCATCTTCTTCTTGTTCTTCTTGGTCTTGGTCGGCTGGTGGGCGATCGCTGCTCCACGCCCACCAGCTACTTCCACAGGAGCATTGATAAAATTCTTGCCATTTGCGACGATTTTCTTCTGTAAAAACGGGAGAACGGCGATTAATCCAGACCCGTTGCGCTTTTTTCGGACCGCTGCCGCACACCGGGCAGCAAAATTCCAAAACGTGAACTGCCGAACAAGTCCAATCAGGAGGGGTAGGGTCAAATGCGTCTAACATGGTAATCTATATCATCGTTCCTTACAGGGGAAGGGGCAGCCATTGTAGTGGAAAAGCTCGCCCCAAGGACCCCAATCACCAACATTCCCACACCAGTGGAGGGATTGTCCTTTCCTATTGTAAGCACAACCACCACCAATTGTTGATGTTTTATGCCAGAGCTCGAACCATCTGAAGAAATTTCCCGTTTGTCGGATTTGATGCCAGCTTCCGCCCGGATGATGACCAAGTTGGCAAGCAAGCCGCAGCAAATTACGCCTCTGGAGGTGCCGGTGGCGGTCCCTTGGAAGCGAGATTATAAAATTACCATAAATTTTGACCTGTGGTCGCAGATACCATTGGAACAGCGAGATTTGTTGTTGTTGCGATCGGTATCTAAGTTAGAGCGTACCAAATGGTTGAAATTGGAGTGGCCTCAAGGTGTGGTTGCTGCGGGTGCTTTTGGTACGATTTTTGAACTATTTCAAGGAGATGCCATTGGTGTGTTGGTGGCTGGTGGTTTGAGTGCTTTAGCTGCCAATCAAATTTGGCGTTCGCAATGGGGCATGAAGGCAGAGTTGCGTGCCGATGAAGAGGCTTTGCGCGTAGCCGGAAGAAGGGGATATAGCAAAGGAGAAGCTGCCAAGGCACTACTCGATGGGATTGAAACTGTTGCTAAATTAGAAGGGCGTTCTGGTTTCAATTTTATCGAACTGGTGCGATCGCAGAACTTAAAAGCGATCGCCGGTGCGTCTCCCGTAGGAATTCCCCAACGATACCGCGACAGCGATGAATAGCTCCCTAATCGCTAGACTTTCCC